>JBCDHA010000169.1:0-7384 GCA_038750705.1 Bacteroidota bacterium | reverse complement strand
GTGCTTGAAATCTCTACCCAGGGTTCACCTTCAGCATCATGTTTATAGGCGTATAATTTACCGGAACGAAAATCACCGGGAGCATCAGCAACAAACCGCGAGAAGATACCGGGAGTTGCGTCAGCACCCAAATATACTGTTCTGTTATCGTCAGCTATAGCGCCGCCTTCAAAAGGCTGGCGTCCCCAGTTGTATTGTTTTCTGATGGCCACGGCTTCTTTAGGGTCAATCTCCACCATGTAATTAAAGTTTTCGAACTTCTCGATAGTTTGACCTGCAAAGTTTCCCGGGATATCGGTACTTATAGTCCAGGGGTCCAGGTCACGAACCTGACCGCCTAAAGAACCATTGCTGGACCGGAACCACTCTTCAGCGGTCCAAATTCTACCATCTACAGATGATGTTATTCCGCCACAGTTCATGCCGGTTTCTCCCACGGTATTCACAAAATCCACATTGAAAAATTCACCGGAACGGCCATCTGATAAAGTTTGGGGAACAATTTCAAGTAAATCTGTAATGGGATCTCTTCGTACCTTAAACGTTGTCATGCCACCACCGTCTCCAATACTATCATTAGCAATGATCATCTCATGATTTACACTGATCCAACCTAAGTCATCAGATTCGTCATCAGGAGTAAAGCCGATGAAATCATGCCACTGCTTGGCAAGGGCCTGTCCGGGTGCGTTTCCATACGTTGCGGTAGTCTGAACTACATCATCGGCGCCTACAAAAAGGATTTGATGTTGTAATGGCGATGGAGGAAATACTACCTCCAGAGGGTTCCAGGAAGTGTCCACGGACACGTCGAAGAAAAACTGGCCAAAGCTCGCAAAAGGAGCCCAAACCAGCATGAATACAAGGAGTCGAAATTGTTTCATGGGTTTAGAGTTATGTGTTAGATAATGGCCCTAATTTACCATGGTAATATGACCTCATCGTTAATGCCGAATGATGATACTTTTAATGGTTTGTTAAGATGTTAACTTAACTTTAACGAGCTCTAATCTTTGAAAACGATCCGACCGTATTGGCGATTTTGACGTGCCTCACCCGGCGACATTTGAAGTATAAAATGATAAAGCCCATTCTCAATCAATCCACCACTTTTTGACTTACACACTTGTAGAGATTCGTGATACTTCGGCAGATTTTTTTTCTCAAGGTTTTTTGTAATGCGGCTTACTTCACTGCCCTCATTTGAAAATAGTCTAAAGTCAATGACGGTGTCATCCGGGTGGTTGTCGTATTTCACTTCGATGTTTACACAATCGTCACTGGGATTCGGGAAGTATTTGAGCTCAGTGACAACGACCTGACTCGTATCAACCGTCAAGAAATCAATTTCTATTCTGGACTTGTTATTGTACGTATCGTAAGCTTCAATGGCTAAATTGTGTTTTCCCGGTCGGATATCGGGTAATTCGTATTTAATAGACCCTTTGCTGTAGCTATCTAATTGTGCAGTGTAAAATGGTGTTAGATCAAATTCCTGCTCGAAATCGAGAATGCCCCTGATGCCCCTGCCTCTGCTCGTAGATAAGTTTATACCACTTTCATCAGAAAGTTCCACATATAAAACGGGATTATCGGTAACTACGTCGCCGGGTACGAAATCTGCATGGTTTAAATATGCTCCGATTTCCGGAGGGGCATTATCGGTAATCAGCGACACGGGTAAGCCACCCACTCTAAAATTTGAAGCTGCTCCTGAAGCGTCTGTATGGTTGTTTAGGTCTGCCGCATACATACCTATTTTTGCCTTACCAGCTATGCTATCCAGATCTAAAGGCAAAACAAATGCCGCCTCGAATTCACCATTCTTAACAGACACATTGCCTTTAAATAGAATATTATCCCGGTTGTAAAACTCCATTACGGATTCAGGCCCCTCTTCGCCAAGAGTAGTTCTTGCCTGAGGTTTATCAAAAACGATAATTTCAGCTTCACCATTGAAGAATTCATCCCTCACTCCGTTTTTAGTTGTTTGGCCAGAGAGCAGTACCCTGTCAAGAGGGTGAAACAAGCTGTCGTTTAGGCTGGGCTCTTCCGTTTGCACAGTGGTTAAAACCATTTCCTCTTTAGGATAAGCCAGGCGGGTAAATGGGTCCCCTAGCAATGAGAAGTTTCTATTAACGACACCGGACTCGCTTGAGTTTTTGGTTAAACGCATCAATTCGCCAAGGCGAATCTGCCTATCTTTTTCCAGGCTTGTAAATAGTGCATTATAAAAAGCTTTGCTTAACTCGAAGTTGGTGCCAAGGAATACCGGCCGTGTCGTTGTAAACATGCCAATTGATCCGCCATCTGGTTTTAACAAGGCCAATTCGGCTCCGGACCTGCGGTCAGGGTCGTCAAATCGGCCGAATTCACAAGTGGCAGTTAAGAAAACAGGTAGTTGGTTTTCATTTTGCCAGCCTTCTATGGTAGTGGTTTTTAAGATGCCTTCGTTGGTCCACGCGGTTTCGCCTCCATGACCAATAAAGTCTATTATTAACACACCATTTTGCAAGTGGTCATTGATCTCCTGAGTCACAGGGCTTTGTGGCAGGTCCTGCCGAAAGGCATCAACAAAGACACGGTCCGGATTTAGAGATGGCCGCTTAGTCTCCAGGTCAGTGGCCAGAAAGTCGGATTGCAGTTGGAATTTATTTGACTCACCGTCATCAGCGATAAAGGCAGCTTTATTCCGCCAAGGGCCTAACGTGGCGCTGCCTGTTTCATACTCTATTATTTTATCTATCACCGCATTAGCTTCCTGCAGGCTCTCCACCGGTAGCCGTCCTATTCCTATCTCCATATCATGGACCGGATCATTTGCACTGGTATTTTCAGGCCATTCCCCTTCATCTTCATCCATAAATCCATAGAAGTCATCTGAGGCATAGCTATGTACATTATGCACGGAATTGTAAGATTGATACGTTGGAACCAGATTTTTGGGGTTATAGTATGAATAGGTGGCTTCTCCCAAAAGCAGAACATTTTTAAGTTGGCCGCCTTTATTGTAAGCGGATCGAATAAAGTTTCTAATCGCGGTTACATCCGTTCTTCCTCCTGAATATTCGTTATATATATCTTGAACGGTAGCTACACGAATAGTTAGGCCTTCAAAATCACTTCTAAAGCTGGCAAGTCGTTGAGCTGCTGGTCTTAAAACATCTGCGGTTATGATCAGTCCGTCGGCTCCACCCAGCGCATGTAGGTTTTGTGCTTCCACTTTTCCTACAATGGTGGGAACAGGAAAGTCACTGCCCCTGAAAGTCAGGAACCGTTTGTAATCATTTGTAGCTACTCTAAAAATTCCCTTTCTATTAGGCTGGATAGAAAACTCCTGATTGATAGGGTTCAATGGATTACTTATGTCCCAAACCAACTGTTCTGCCTGTGGCTGGCTTATTTGGAAAGCTGTGGTGCCGAAGTTCAGACTAACGGCTGATTCAAACCACGTTTGGTTATCGTAAAGCCGTATAAACCGAGGTGCTTTAATGGTCATACGGTCAAGGTTAGCCGCACCTTCATTTTCATCACTAAAGTCGAACATAAAATCAACTTTGTCCGGCTCTATAAGATCGTCGGTCCTTACCCTAAACTTGCCTGAAGCTTCAATACCTTTGTTGCCATACAAGGCCTGCGGCACTCCTTTTATAGTCAGTTCTCCAATGGTACGTCCAGCGGCTGAAACATTAATATTACTTTTAGAAGTAGTGGTAGACACCAGAGTGGCGTTGAGTTCGATGGATCGATGAGGAACGAGTCCGGGAAAGGTGTAGGAGAAGTTTAAAGGTTCCGACAATGATATTTCCTCACCGAACCAGTTTCGTCCGGATTTAATAAGGGTACGGCTTTCTGTTTCATGGAATTCGTAGTGATCGTATATCGAGATGGTGCCAATACTTTTCTCAAGACTCGGTCTGCTTTCGGTTCGCTTTCCTGATCCAGATGTAACGGTAATGAAGTAATAGTTAGCTGTGTCATATAGGTGTAACTGCCGCTTCAGCCGTTTCTCATTGACATCAAAATATTCCTTATGCGGGCCTTGAGCGTAAAATAGTATGTAATCTGCTTTGTCGAATTTACCATCTTCCAGACCAAAGGAGGTAAAAGATAGTTCTTCCAAATCGTCTACCTCTAATTGGCTGTTTGCCTGGTTAAGCATACCTGTTTGCGTGCCAAAAATTCCAAAAGCGCGTAAATCAATCTTAGACGGGCTAGCTCCTAAAGATTTGAGAAAATCGTAATCAATTTTATAAATACCGTTTGATGTAACCTGTACTTTGTAAAAATCTCCTGAAGCAAGAGCAGAATTACTTTTGAATTCCTGGGCATGTAGGTTCCCAATAACGGTTGCCAGTAAAAAGCATATGAAATAATGAACTGCTCCTGGCTTCATTACACTCTTTCTTAAAGTACCTTTAAAATTCCGCCGCCTCTTTATTTCTCTCTGCGAGAAGCATGTTATTAAAATATTAATCTTTTGTGTGGTAGAGTTTATTTTCCAGAATTATGAAAGGGACGGCATTTTTAATCCATTGATTAACGTAGCCCATTTTCGGCACAACTTCGAATGTTAAGGAGCCAAGGATGAGATCGATGTCACCGTCTGAATCCCAGTCTGCTGCATCCATTACCAACCACCGGCCCAGGTTCGATATTTTTGAAAAAGCCTGCGCTTCAAAATCCATGCTACCTTTGTTTTCCAGGAAGATAAAGCCCTCTTCCGGGCTGTTTTCAAAATCTGGGAAGAACGATATTGCCGCTATATCCAGATCACCGTCCTGATCGTAATCATGGGGTATGGCTTTGTAACAGCCGTTAAGTGCGTAGAAGTAGGCCTCTTTAAACCCATCGTCAGAGTGAGTGAAAATCCTGATCCCGTGATAGGGCTTCATCAGTGGCGGGTAATCGCCATTGTCTCCTGCCGCGTATATAATATCGTCTAAACCATCGTTGTTGAAATCATACAATTGAAAGTAACTGGAACCGTAGGTAGCCGGAAGCCTGACTAGCCATTCTGATTTATATGTACCATTTTCCTGACCATAATAAGCTTTAATGCCCTCGTCACCCTGCCCAAAAAGCGCTACAATATCAGCGTATCCATCACCGTTAATATCTTTTACTTCACTGCGTATGGCGCCCGCTCGGTTTTCAAATATTTTTTCTTCATAAGTGTCATTCCCCTTATTTTTCCACCAGCTCAAACTTCCTGTCCACTTTCCAAATTCTGATATCACTACATCTTGTAAACCATCCTGGTCAAGGTCATAAAAAGTAGAATGTACCGGCCGTTGCAAGCTGTCTACCAGTACTTTTGGCCTTCCGGCCGTTTTTGGAAAATGAATCAAAGAACCGCTTGGGGCATCCGTAGGGGAGAATGAGCCCATGGCAGTAATGAAAATTGACTTTTCCGTTTCTGCCAGGCTAACCGCGCCTTCGGGTACCTTACCCGCTTTTATCAGGTTCAGGTTAGAGTTGAAGTGTAAAATGCTTCTGGAGTTGGCATCACCTATGTAAAACTCTCCATCACTACTGAAGGTGGTAAGGGTAGTGCTCGGTGGGGAAAGCTTATAATTTGGGATTACAATTTCAAATTGATGCAAAGGTTGGTAGTCCTTTTTCTCGGCAGACAGCTGCTTGGGTGCTTTATTAAGATAATACTCTTTGATTTTAGTCCACTGCGTCTCTTCTATTAGCGCATTAGCAGGAAATAAGCCTGCCCGTTTCACAAGTTCACCTGCAAAACCGGATTCCAATAGTGTTTGTCTTGTTGAATCGCTTTCATAAACGCCAAGCATATATCCCATTCTCGGGAGCACATACTTCTCCCAGGTGGTTCGGTTGAGTAATTCAGGAGAAGGATATTGATGGCAACTTTGACAGTATTGTTTGGAGAGTTCCAGACCCGAAAGCTCTTGCCCAACAAGCTGCGGAGGACTGCTTTGGTTAGGCTTGTTACATTTTACGAAAAGTATCAGCAGGGTGATAACCACAAAAGTGTTGCGCATAACGATGCGAAACAATGTCATGTGTACTCCATACTCAAGCTAACTTCATTATGAAAATGTTATGTTTTTCTCTTAATCAATGAATTTAACAGGAACAGAAACCATGGTTTGATCCCACATTATCTTTAGATCTGCCTTTGAATTCACCTGTTCGAAATTAATGGTGAACGGCTCCCATACTACCTTTTCTACTTTTTCCGTTTTCACTTCCAGCCGCATTACGTCTGAAGATTCCAAATAGTTGTAAGCGCCCCATTGTCCCAGCTCGCTATTAAAAATTATTGTCCATTTATCGGGTCTTGGAATGGTGAAAATTGAGTAAGTCCCGGCTTTCAGGGTATCAGCACCGATCAAAATATCTTTGGTAACCGTGATTTCCGTGGCTTCATTGGCTCCTGTTCGCCACACTTTTCCATAAGGTACTAACTCACCAAAAATTTCACGACCCTTTTTATGCGGTTGGCAGTACGTGATCTTAACGTAAGTGTCTTTGTACTTTATGGCTGCTATTGAGGTAGGACTAGGCCTGTTTTTCAAAGCCTCTTGGGCAAATAATGGAGTGAAAAGTGACAACATGACCGCCAATAATAAACAAGGGAATAGCCGCTTTTGCATAGTTTTCTCTGCTGGATGGTGTGTAAAATGTAATTTACGAACTAGATAGCAATAACTATACCCTAAAAGGGACAGACCAAAATTTGAAAATATTTTTATGGAGTCAGCTGTCAACCTTGATAAAAGACCCAGTGTATAAAACGTCATATCGGGGCCGTGCTTACCAAAGACACCAGAGTAATTTTTATCGGCTATAATGGTTCCCACCTGTGGAACTCATAACTAATAAATAGAGTGGCCTGAGTTAGGATACCCGCATGATTCAAATGGGGGTGATCCACTTAAACTCCTGTGCTGAATGTAAGCGCATAGCACATGACAACGGTGTCCATTTTATTGAAAAATTCGGTACGAATGGTATGGTTGTCACAGAACCGTCAAGAGCGTAGCTCCGATGATCTGGAGGTATAAAATCAAGTATTCAACTTGATTATTGGCTGGGTAGTGACAACCGTAGCTATTCTACAATTCCCGGAATGTTTCAATCAGCCCTGCACTCTTTCCCTTATACCTGGTAATCAGTAGCGGATGGTTCATTTTGTCGTTTACCATTTTCTCGGCGAGACTCCCCAGAAAAAGCGCTGCGGCCGCAGTTCTACCTTTAGCTCCGATAAAAATGAAGTCAGGGTGAATCTCATTGGCCAGATCGTAAATGTCACTGGCTAAGTTATCATTGATATCCAGTGAGTAGTACTCTTCTATTTTATAGCCTTTAGTATCGATCTTCTTGATAAACTTTTTGAAGTTTTCCTGTGCGT
>JBCDHA010000168.1:0-7427 GCA_038750705.1 Bacteroidota bacterium | reverse complement strand
GCAAAGCAAAGTGATAAAAAAACCGCTCCTGCAAAAAAAAAAGTACTAACAGAAAGGCTTAGCCCCGAAAGTCAAAGTGAAATAATTGAAAGGTTTATTGATAAAGAACCAAGAATATCGGCGAAAACCATAAAAGCTACAGAAGCAGATCAAACCGACCTATCGGAAAAAAGTACCGTTTACAGCGAAGACTTAATTTCGGAGAATCTGGCCCAAATACTGCTAGCTCAAGGCAAAAAGGATAAGGCCATAGACATATACAAAAAATTGATTTGGAAATTTCCTCAAAAAAAGAGTTACTTTGCAGCTCAAATCGAGGAAATACAAAGGTAGTCATATGTTTACATTAATATTAAGCTTAATAATCCTGGCAAGTGTTCTTTTAGTGTTGGTAATATTAGCTCAAAATTCCAAAGGTGGAGGTTTGACAAGCCAGTTCGGTGGTTCAGGGGCGAGCAATATGATTGGTGTAAAGAAGACCGGCGACCTATTGGAGAAACTTACCTGGGGTCTTATAATCGCAGTATTTGTACTTAGCATGGGCACAAGCCTGATTGATCAGGAAAGAACAGGACCTACCGATGAATTTATTGAGCGTGCTAATGAGTTGCAAACCGCTCCTTCATTGGATCTTGGAAATATAGAAGGTTCTGACAGTGAAGCTACTGAAGAAACTACGCCAGCGGAAAGCACTGACGATAACGGATTAGGGGAAGATCTGGGCGGTGGCCAAGAAGATTTGGGGAATTAGTAAATAGCGTACGAAAATTAGAGAGCTCATTTCTAACCGAAATGAGCTTTTTTTATGTAGAACTTACGTATCTGACTAAAAGCCGTTTTGCCACAGGAATCAAAGTAGCATTTAAGGGGAATGCGAATTGTGACTCAACGGCAAAGGTAGCTGGGTTTGGTAAGTCACTGAATTTTTTGATCAGTTCACGTTTTAAGCCCTCATACGTCACTCCTAATCCTTTTTTCATTTGATCAACCCGCTGAATATGAATTCCCCTATAACTTTCTTGAGGTTGTTCAAACAGGGTGATCTGATAACGGAAAACATCAGTTTCTTTTTGTTGTGGTACGGCTATAAAGAAATAGCCTTCATCGACATAAAGTGGCATTAGCCCTACAGGTAATAATTCACAATTGCTTTCGACGAACTC
Source organism: Bacteroidota bacterium (assembly GCA_038750705.1). GTDB lineage: Bacteria > Bacteroidota > Bacteroidia > Cytophagales > Cyclobacteriaceae > Fulvivirga. The sequence continues at coordinate 6,264 of JBCDHA010000168.1, read as the reverse complement.
GTAAATCTCCTTGCCTTCATCCAGCACACCTTTCACTTGTGGTAAAGAATACTCAATAATATCACTAAGCTCTTTCATCACATCGTCATCCTTTACCATCTCCTTGTAAATTAATTCAAGCCGTTTTCTATCTACTCCAGCCATCTCATTGGGAAATTGATCTGACAACAAACTTTTATTCTTTTTAATCTGCAACAGATTATTGTAGTGAAACACCAATTCACCTAATGAAGGATAAAGTTGGGTCTGCCCAAATGCATTTCTCACCGATTTTAAATATGCTAATAATATGTAACGCTTGTATTCGGCATCTATCAAGCCATCAGTTACCCAATCTTGTTTTAATTTCTCCATAGTCATTCATTTAAAATCTAAACTGACAATGTGCCATGGTTATATGTCAGCAAAAATGTCAGTAACTCAAACGTTTCATACGATTTAAGTATTAATGCTGCCAAAATATCAGATCACATTCTATGCCACTGAGTTGGCACAAATACTGATAACAAAGGCTGCATAACATTCAATTAAGTTTAACTTAAAAATTAAATAGTAAAATGTCAAAAGTAAAAATCCAACCACTTGCAGACAGAGTTCTTGTTGAAGCTGCTGCAGCTGAAGAAAAAACAGCTTCCGGTATTATTATTCCGGACACAGCTAAGGAAAAACCTCAGAAAGGTAAAGTAGTAGCTGTAGGCACAGGTAAAAAAGATGAGCCTTTGACCGTAAAAGCAGGAGATGAAATACTTTACGGCAAGTACGCTGGTACCGAAATAACCGTAGACGGTAAGGAGTATCTTATCATGAGAGAATCGGATATTTTCGCTATCGTTTAATTCAATCCCACAATTAACCAAATCGTAAAACAAAAAGAAAAATGGCTAAAGAGATATTATTTGATACTTCTGCAAGAGACGCATTAAAAAAAGGTGTTGACACGCTTGCTGATGCAGTAAAAGTAACTTTAGGTCCTAAAGGACGAAACGTAATTCTTGATAAGAAATTTGGAGCACCCACCGTAACCAAAGATGGTGTTTCTGTAGCAAAAGATGTTGAACTTGCTGAGCCCATTGAAAACATGGGAGCTCAACTTGTTAAAGAGGTAGCCTCTAAAACGGCCGATGATGCTGGCGATGGAACCACAACGGCCACCGTTCTTGCTCAATCTATTTTCGCTCATGGTATCAAAAACGTAGCTGCCGGTGCTAATCCAATGGATCTTAAACGAGGTATAGACAAGGCCGTGGCCGCAGTTGTCGAAGACCTAAATAAGCAGTCTAAAAAAATTAAAGAGTCAAACGAAATAGCGCAAGTAGGAACAATTTCTGCAAATAACGACGAAGAAATCGGTAATATGATTGCTGCTGCCATGGACAAAGTGGGCAAAGACGGCGTAATCACTGTAGAAGAAGCAAAAGGAACAGAAACTGAGGTTAAAACTGTAGAAGGTATGCAGTTTGACAGAGGGTACCTCTCTCCCTATTTTGTAACTAACGCAGATAAAATGGAAGCTGAGCTTGAAAGCCCTTATATTCTTATCTACGATAAGAAAATATCTGCTATGAAAGAGCTTCTTCCTATTTTGGAAGCTACTGCTCAAACCGGTAAGCCGCTTTTAATTATCGCTGAAGATGTTGACGGTGAAGCACTAGCAACACTTGTGGTTAACAAAATCAGAGGTTCATTAAAAATTGCTGCCGTTAAAGCTCCGGGCTTCGGTGACAGAAGAAAAGCAATGTTGGAAGATATAGCTATTCTTACAGGTGGAACAGTAATTTCTGAAGAAAGAGGCTATAAACTGGAAAGCGCTACCATCGACTATCTAGGTACTGCCGAGAAAGTTAACATAGACAAGGATAACACAACGATCGTTAATGGCGCTGGTAAAAAAGCTGATATCACTGCCAGAGTTAACCAGATCAAAGCACAGATTGAGACTACCACTTCTGACTACGATAAAGAAAAACTCCAGGAGAGATTGGCCAAGCTTTCAGGCGGTGTAGCTATTCTTTACATTGGAGCTGCTACAGAAGTAGAAATGAAAGAGAAAAAAGACAGAGTTGACGATGCACTGCACGCAACACGCGCTGCCGTTCAGGAAGGTGTTGTTGCCGGCGGTGGTGTTGCTTTGATTCGCGCAATCGCTGCTCTTGACAAGGTAAATACATCTAATGATGATCAAGAAACAGGAGTGAACATAGTAAGAGCTGCTCTTGAATCTCCATTAAGAACTATTGTAGAAAATTCAGGTGTTGAAGGTTCTGTTATTGTTCACAATGTACTGGAAGGTAAGAAAGATTATGGGTATAATGCTCGTGATAATAAATACGAGAATATGATTGCTGCAGGTGTGATCGACCCTACGAAAGTAACTCGATTAGCGCTTGAAAATGCTGCTTCTATTGCTGGATTACTATTAACCACAGAAGCTGTGGTTGCTGATATTCCGGAAGAGGAAAAAGCGCCTCCAATGCCAGCCGGTGGCGGAATGCCAGGTATGATGTAATCTTCATACCTGCGATGAAAATAAAAGCCATCTATCTGGGAATAGATGGCTTTTTTCTATTATTTGAAACGCTAAAAATAGCGGGTAACTTTACTTTTCGTATCATTCTATAGTGATAAGTTCAATAGGAACTTTCACAATTTTCTTAAAGTCTGCTCCAGACTCTAGCGTATCCTCATCTTCCTCTTCATAAAACCACGCTATACGCACATCGGAGTTGCTGCTTACTCGTTCCATTTTTCTAAAAATCTCGATAAGGCATTTTGAAGAACTTGTATTGAAATACTCCAAATTAACTACCAGGTGAGTCGATGCCGCAGGGTTCAAAACATAATCCTCCAATTTAGTCATTAACGACTTGTAAAATTCTATTGAATTTTCAGGAATAGATCTGCCTGAAATTTCAAATAGGCCATTTTTGAAATCAAAGCTTAATTTTGGAGTTTTTGGAGTAGGTTCTAAACTATAGTTTTCCATATTCAAATGTTGATGGAGATTTCTAATGTAAAGAAATAAGTCTTATCATCAATTTTATCAAGCGTATATGTTAGTGGAGAATCGGACTTTCTAGCGATATCAATAAAGCCCAGACCTGCCCCACCACTATTAGAAACTGACCCGTAATCCAACACACCACGATAAAGATCTCCCAAATTTTCTTTCGGAATTGCATTTACCATCTTTATCCTAGACTCTATACCATCCATATCAGATTTCAAAATGTAATTGCCAGCTTGAAAAAGCAATTTATCAGTTCGTTTTTGTGCTATTATAAAAATTTCTCTGTTTTCGGTATTATCACAAGCGCTGCAATGGTAGAATTTCAAATTTTGGGCAGTCTCTACAAGAATATTTATCAATCGCTTTTTTAATCGTAAATTGTCTGTCAATTTTCTTTCAGCGAAAGCTATCATTTCTTCAACATTCATCTTACTAACATCTCCTACGAACCCAAAAATGCGGGTACCTGAATCATTGAGATCATTATATTTCTTATCGATATCAAACAAGCTGGGTCAATTAAGCATCAAAATAAGCAAATATTAGACTTGTATTGACTGTTTGCTCTAAATTAGATGAGGTACCTAATTCATTTTGAATTATCTGGTTAATAATATTAGGTTTGTGCGATTATACTAAAATCAATTTTATGCTCTACCTCATCGTTACCGTTGCCTACCTTCTTATTCTGGTTGGAATTATTGTCTATAAAAGTAAGTCAGTAAAAACCGAAGAAGACTTTGTCGTTGCGGGTAGAGGCGTGCCGGTTTACCTATTGGTAGGAACGCTGGTTTGCACCTGGATTGGTTCGGGAAGTTTGTTTGGTACCGCCGGGCTCACTTTTCGTTCAGGTTTTTCTGAACTCTGGTTCTCTGCCGGGGCATGGATAGGAATTATTTTGGTTTACTTTATTGCTGCCAGAGTTCGTAAAATTGCTAAGTATACGCTAACTGATCTATTAGAAACCCGCTACAACAAAACGGCTCGCTTGCTGGGTACAATAACCATTATTGTGGCCTACATGATTATTGCCGGTTATCAGTTTAAAGGTGGTGGTCGTTTTTTGAATATTTTAACTGAAGGAGCAATAAACCCGGAAATGGGTATGCTTCTTTCCTGTATAGTTATTATTACTTTCACAGCGCTAGCAGGAATGGTATCTATTGTGTCCATAGACGTGTTTAATGGTATAATCATGATCATAGCAATGATTTTAGTATTACCATACGCAGTGGAAGCCAAAGGAGGTCTGGACTCTGTGATCTCGACTATTGAATCCAAAAACCCTGACTATCTATCCGTGTTTGAAGGGCATGATGTAACGTGGATGATAGGTATTATGTTACCTACTTTCCTACTGCTGATGAGTGAAAGTAGCGTATACCAAAAATTTTCATCTGCTAAAGATGCTCAGTCTGCAAAAAAAGCTGTTTTCTGGATGTTTGTTGGCGTTGTATTCATTGAACTACTTATGTGTACCGTGGCCGTTGTAGGTTACAGTCTTTACGCAGAGGATGCTCGATTCTTTTTGGCAGACGGCGTGACCATAAACAAGGGAATGTCAGAAGAAATCATTTTAAGGATCGGTTTTGAACAAGTACCGGCTTTTGTGGGCTCTTTGTTGTTTGCAGCCGGCGTAGCCATTATACTTTCCACAGGTAATACATTTTTAATGGTTACTTCCACCAATGTCACACGCGACTTAATTCAACCTTATTTTTTTAAAGATGCCTCTTCCAGTCAAGTGCTTTGGATACAGCGAATAGCTATCGTAATTATTGGTGCGTTGGCTTATTCCTTTATGTTCCTTTCAGACTCCATTCTGGACCTCGCACTGCTCTCCTACACTATGATCGGCGCATCATTGGCGCCGGTATTATTGGCTTCTTTCTTTTGGAAACGTGTAACTAACGCCGGAGGTGTGTCATCTATTATAGCAGGTATGTCTTACCCTATTTTGAACAAAGTATTACTTGACAATGAGACTTCTTTTGATCTGTTTGGCTTCACCTTTCCGGTGGAAACCGATTATATTGCCATACCTTCATTAATACTCAGCTTAACTGCGCTTATTGTGGTTAGCTTGCTCACACCAAAACCGGACGAATCAAAATGGAAGCCTTTTTTTGATGAGGAGTGAGTTGAATGTAGTAAAAAAATTATTGGCGTTCGAGAAAAGACTTTTTGATTTGAAATCGTAAGATAAAAACACCTTTTCAATTACTCAAAGGGCACTTCTTAGTTACTCCAGTTTTCAGCTTTGAGAAAGGTCTTTTCTCGAATGCTTTAAAGACGCGTTTTTCTTTTTAAAAAAATTAGTCGGACACCAGGCAATGAAGAATCAAGGCTCCTTAATGTATTGGGTTTATCCCGCTTTATGCATTAGAGAGTTTATAAATTTAAACAGCACATTTTCAATCATTTACAACTAAATAATAACTACCCATATGGTTAATTAGTTACCAGTATGAAAATTGCACTAATTTATATCGCTATGAATTAGAAATATTCTAATTACTTTCAAGGACCGAATAATCCGGGTTTAATAACGATGGTGAAACTCGAAATTAATCTGAATTAAATTACAGCTAAGCCAAAACACCACACGTGACATCACCTGCCAACACACATCTTAATCCGCCTTCTTATATGCCTTAGTGGCAATCTGATACAAAAACACGCAGATCACCAGAATGACCGCTAAACCCGGTAAGCTGCCAAAGGACTCCTCTGCGATGGCCATAAAGTCACCGGTTCCCGTTAAAACAATAGGTACAGCTAGACCAATCCCTAATAAAGCTTCACCGGTAATTAAACCAGAGGCAAACAATAACCCTGTACGCTCACTGCGCTGTCTTGCACTTTCATCAGCAGCAGGGTCACTAAACCTATTTTTAGCTTGATATCTGGCTACAGCCCAGGCGATCACACCACCTAACATAATAGCGCTATCCAGTTCAAAAGGCAGATATAAACCCACCGCCACAGCTAAAACCGGAATCCGCCATTCCGATTTTCTGGCCTCCTGCAGTTTATCCGCTATAATAATCAAGACCCCAAGCCCCATACCTATGTAAATCATCAGCCATGGCAAACCACCACCAAACACACCCACAGCCACGCTTTGCATTAATGTGGCTTGAGGTGCCTGCAAAGAATTTGGTTTTTCAGGAGTGGCCGGACCAAAGCCATAAGCTTCATTCAATAACTCTAATATTAATGGCATGGCAAAAGCCGCTGCTATCACTCCAACCATC
>JBCDHA010000167.1:0-7458 GCA_038750705.1 Bacteroidota bacterium | reverse complement strand
GCCCCATTCCTTCCATAGAACAAGTAAGTTGCGCGTATTACCGCCGCCAACAAATAATATGTCTTGATCCAGGATGAACTCCTCAATTTTATCGGTCTGCCCAAGAAATAGACTGAGGTGGCTGGGGATACAATCCTTTTTATCAAAGCAGGTATAGAAGTTTTTGATGTACCCTTCGGCATCACCGCTAGCTGTGCTAATAAAACAAATTTTTGGACTCGTCTTGGTAGACTGAGTTAGTATATAATCGTCAAGCAGCGGGTTGTTTGGTTCGTCTGAGAAACCGCCTCCTCCCAAGGCTATGATTTGTCTTTGCATTCTTTAATAATCACTGCTAAATGCAGTTCTGCAGTATGTTCTGTTGCACTAAAATACCGAAGTATTTTGTATGATAGAACCGGAGTGCAAACGGCAGTTCCAAAATACCTTTTAAGGTTTATGTTAAACCAGCTTTATCGCAAGCGTATTTATGCTATACTTCGAGGCTTCCACACTTTAGTGCTTAAAAAGATTGCCAGAAATGTTCCTAAAAAGATTAGTACACCCCAAACATCTATTTCTCCAATCATAAAAACGGCGAAAAGTGCGCCAAGATCAGCGCATCCGGCTACAATAGCAGCTATAACTATCGCCATTTGACTTTGTTTATTCCAAATAGAAATGGCACAAAATAAGGTGACTATACCAAACCAAAAAAGGTTGAAACCATGTTGACCGAAAGTGACCAGAATAGCTTTTATCTCACTGGGATAATCATTAGTCATTGCCGTCGGGTTAGTTTCGGGAAATAGAAACTTGATCGATGTGATGTCACCGGCAAGTGCGCTTATCATTGACATAGCCCCCGGTACTATGTGTAATAATGACCAAATGAACCACAGCAGCGCTATGATTTTATATATTCCTTTACCTTTCATAAAAACCCATTTTTATTTTAAGCAAAGAACTTATTTTACTACCGGACTGGCGTTAATCTACATTAATTAAGGAGTGCGATGGATAGTTTCCTTCTTACTTGGTGTAAAGTGAGCAGGGAGCAGAACCATGATTACCCATTCTGGCATCTCAATAATTTTGCCATTGGTGATTTTCAAGATCCAAAACCCAGGTACCCTGAAGCATTTTATTGGAATACATTACTTCGATTTCACCCCCAAAAAGTATCATTTCGTTTTCATCCGGAATCAACATCATTGAATGTAGAGAAACAGGAGTTGGAGCTCCATGGGTAATAGCCAATTGCCATTTTGAATCATTAAAATCAAATGTCCATAACTCATTATTTTGTTTACCCTTAAATGCTGATTCTAATTTGCCTCCACCAAATAGTACTATCCTGTTTCTCTTGGGATTGTAAATCATACTTGGATATGCGTAAGCATGTGCCGGGCCTCCTGATAATGAAATCTGGGTCCATTCATTTTTGTTCAGATCATATTTCCACAAGGAGTTATCATCCAATGCCTCAATTAGCCGCCCGCCCCAGAGTACTATATTGTCTTCTATGGAATTATAAGCCATTGAAGCGTACATCCTGGTCGGTGGATTTTTATATGGTTTCATTTGATCCCAGCTATTGGTATTGTAATCATATATCCATGTGTCATTGAAGATAGGATCATCAATACTTGAGCACCCAAAACCCCCAAACAATATTATTCTATCGGATTCAGTATCATATGCCATGCTATGGCCGCATCTGGGAGGAGGAGAGTTCTTTGGTCTTCTATTATCCCAACTTCTGTTTTCCAAATGGAATGCCCAGGTTTCACCCCGTGAAGTAAAGACTATTATTCGATTTGATTCTTCGTCATAAACAGGTGATTGGGCGTGGACGCTAGAGTCGGAAATAGCTTCGTACTTACCAATTTTTGACCAATTGTGAGTTTGGAGATCGTACTGCCATACCTCACTTATGTCAGATATCCAGCCGTGTTTTGAAACACCTCCGAAAAGAAGTGCTTTCTCAGCTTTGTTATGATATACCAGGCTATGGTACATCATTGACTTGGGAGCTTTGTCATCAGCATGTTGAGCAAGCACAGGAATAGTTATACAGTTTATCAGACAGTATAAAATAGCGATTCTCATAAAACGGGGTTTCTATTTAGTTTATAAAGTACGGTTACCGTTACAGGGTAATCACCTTTCGAAGGCAGTTCTGTATTGAGTATAGATTGAATAAAATTACGAAGTATTTTGTATTGGTCACACTTTCGGACTGACCCCATTTAAAAAGTATGTTCAGCACCGAACAATAAAGGAACTTGTGTCAGGTGTTGGATAAGATTTCTTCGAGGGAAATTCTAAAATCCTTAAAAACAGAAGGGGAAATGGATTTTACTTTGTCACTATTCTCTACCGCCTCCGGGTATTTACCGGTTTTATCCAGGGTATAAGTGTATGCTATCTCTTTTTCCGGGTCTACTATCCAATACTCCCTTACGCCATATTTTTGATATAGAAGTAGCTTGGTATTCATATCCTTATCTTTCGTAGCAGGAGAAAGAATTTCAATGATCCAGTCAGGTTCACCTACGGCGCCTTTATCATCTAATTTTTTAGAGTCGCAGAAAACACTTAAGTCAGGCTGTACAACCGTATCAATCAGATGATTATCAGCATAACTTTCAGCGAGGCGCACATCAAAAGGAGCGAAATAAACGGAGCAAGGCTTGTCTGCCAAATAGTTATAAATACTATTTCCAAGTTTCCCAACAATCTCCTGATGCTTCCGTGAAGGTGTAGGTGACATAGGGTACGGGATACCATGAATAAGTTCCCATCGCTCCTCATCTGCCCAATGCAGATAGTCAGAATATGAATACTTTGATCACATTACACGACAAAAACCAGAATCAAACCATCGGATGAATAAAAACATGAGTAGAACAGTAAAAAAGCCAGATTACCGCTCATTAAATTGAAGATTCATCCGATGGATCTTCCCAATAAGTAGTGTTTTAACTTTTGTCGTGTATTATGTAATTTGATGTTTTAAGCGCTTGCATCTCTTTAATAAAGATAAATATCTACTCTGAGAAAGCCACATAAGGATGTTGCCCGGTAATAAGAGCAAAAAAAACGCAGCCCTAAGGCTGCGCTATTCTCACTTTAAAACTAACCGAATTAAGCGGTATCACTTTAGTAGTAGCCGACAGACCGCTTAGAGTGGCCTGTCGACTTATTTTTATTTCACAAACTGTGCCTCTTCGGTGCTACCACTCATGGCTGTTGTTGAAGATGTGCCCTGTTGAACGGTATTCTGTACGGCATCAAAGTAACCGGTGCCCACGAAAGCCTGATGCTTCACGGCTTTGAAGCCATGTTCTTGCAATGCAAACTCTCTTTCCTGCAATTCACTGTAGCCGGCCATACCCCGCTCTTTATAAGCTTTAGACAGCTCAAACATAGAGGTGTTCAGCGCATGGAAGCCCGCCAGCGTAATGAACTGGAACTTGTAACCCATGGCGGCTAACTCTTCCCGGAAACTTTCCATTTCTTTCACAGAAAGCTTAGCTGCCCAGTTGAAGGATGGTGAACAATTGTAAGCCAACATTTGATTCGGATATTTTTCCTTGATACCCTGGGCAAACTCCCTGGCAAGACCCAGGTCAGGATTTGAAGTTTCCATCCAAATCAGGTCAGCGTAAGGAGCGTAGCTTAAACCGCGGTCAATACCTTGCTCCAGTCCATTCTTCACGTGGAAGAAGCCTTCAGCCGTTCGATCCCCCTCTATAAACTTCTGGTCTCTGGGATCAATATCAGAAGTAATGAGGTTAGCGGCTTCGGCATCTGTTCTGGCAACCAGAAGCGTAGGAACTCCCAAAACGTCTGCAGCCAAACGAGCAGCGAGTAATTTATTGATTGCCTCCTGGGTAGGTACTAATACCTTACCCCCGAGATGGCCGCATTTTTTTGCTGAAGACAGCTGATCTTCGAAATGAACTCCTGCGGCTCCGGCCTGGATCATGGCTTTCATAAGTTCAAAAGCATTTAAGTTTCCGCCAAAACCTGCCTCAGCATCAGCAACTATGGGTACCATCCAGTCGATATCCGTTTCACCGGTTACACTTTGGATCTCATCTCTTCGCATCAAGGCATTGTTAATGCGCTTCACCACATTAGGTACAGAATCTGCCGGGTACAAAGATTGATCAGGATACATCTGCCCGGCCAGATTCGCATCAGCGGCCACTTGCCAGCCACTGAGATAAATAGCTTCGAGTCCTGCAGTCACCTCCTGGATGGCCTGGTTACCTGTTAAGGCCCCTAGCCCGGCTACAAAATCTTGAGAGTTAAGCTTGTTCCAAAGTTTTTCAGCGCCGAGCCTCGCCAGGGTATATTCTACCATGACCGAGCCTCGCAGTTTTACCACCTCTTCAGGGCTATAGGTGCGTTTCACATTTTTCCAGCGTGGATTTGTCATCCAATCGCTATACAATTGTTCGATTTGATCTACTCTGTTCATGATATTAATCAATTAAGTTATAAGCTGGGAGTGTTAAAAATTCTTTATAGTTATCAGAAAGAACCAGGTCATCAAATAGCTGTATGGCTTTCTTAAATTCACCTGTTTTATAGTTTTCCTTCCCTATGTATTGTTTTATTTTTTCGATTTCCTCGTTCTTCAGCTCCTGGTAGAGCTCTTTATCAATGACCCTACCGTCATCCAGTTTTGTGCTGTCCTGCAGCCATTGCCATACCTGTGTCCTGGAGATCTCTGCTGTGGCTGCATCTTCCATCAGGTGATAGAGCGCTGCTGCTCCATTACCGCGTAGCCAGCTTTCGATGTAAAGTATGCCTACATTGATGTTGGTGCGGAGACCGGTTTCCGTAACGGTACCTTCAGGAACGGCTATAAGCTCTTCGGCTGAGATTTGTATATCTCTTCGCTTAATATGGATTTGATTCTTGGTAGGCATATGCTGATTAAAAGCATCTTCAGCCACTTGAACCAAACCCGGATGCGCTACCCAGGTGCCATCATGACCCATACGAACCTCGCGTACCTTATCGGCTCTTACTTTTTCCAAAGCTATTTCATTGGCTTCAGGATCTGATTTAATAGGTATTTGAGCTGCCATGCCTCCCATAGCGTGAATACCCCGTTTATGGCATGCTTTGATCACAGCAAGAGCATAGGCATTCATAAATGGAACGTCCATGGTCACCTGAGAACGATCCGGTAGCACAAATCCTTTTCTATTTCTAAACTTCTTTATGAAGGAGAAAATATAATCCCATCGCCCACAATTCAAACCTGCACTGTGTTCTTTGAGTTCAAACAGAATCTCGTGCAGTTCAAAGCTGGCAAGTATGGTTTCAATGAGTACAGTGGCCTTAATAGAGCCCTGTGGTATGCCAATATAATCTTGTGAAAATTCGAAGACCTTGTTCCAAAGCCGAGCTTCTTTATGGCTTTCAATTTTAGGGAGGTAGAAGTAAGGGCCGCTACCTTTTGATATTAGCTTTTTGGCATTGTGGAAAAAATACAACCCAAAATCCACGAGCCCACCGCTTAGAGGTTCACCATTAACGGTAAGATGCTTTTCTTCCAGGTGCCAGCCACGAGGTCTGACGAATAGGGCCGCTGTCTTTTCTTTAAGTATATAGGTTTTATTTTTTTCCTTGTTTTCAAAGGAGATCGTTCCGACTACAGCATCTCTAAGGTTGATCTGCCCCTGCATGGTATTATCCCAGTTGGGAGTATTGCTATCTTCAAAGTCGGCCATGAAAACCTTTGCCCCGGAGTTTAGCGCGTTAATGATCATTTTACGCTCGACCGGGCCGGTTATTTCTACCCTTCTGTCCTGAATATCTTCGGGTACAGGCGCCACTTTCCAGTCACTTTCTCTTATTTTCTTAGTACTCTCAGGAAATCCGGGCATCTGGCCGTTATCCAGTTCCTTCTGTCTTATCTCACGGGATTTCAGCAATCTTTTTCGCTCCGCATTAAAATTATGGTGTAGTCTCTCAATAAAATCAAGCGCCTCAGGTGTAAGGATCTCATTGTATTGCGGTTTTATACCTGCATCGATCAAGATCGAGCTCATCATCTCTTTGGTCTTCATAGTAGATTCGATCATGGTTTTTGTGTTTAAAGTGAAATTCTACGGCTAATATAGAAAAAATTCTTTATTAGCGAAAATTCGCTAAAAGAAATTTTATGCAAAATATCAGTATCTTTGAAATATGGTGAACGGAAACTTTTCGCTGAAGCATATTTTGGGACTTAAAGTGCGTGACCTGCGTATGGAACAGGACTTGTCATTTCAAGCTCTGTCTGAGCAAACGGGTTTAAGCATGTCCTACCTCAGTGAGATTGAAAAAGGGAAGAAATATCCTAAAGGAGATAAAATTATCGCCCTTTCAGGAGCATTAGGTGTTAGCTACGATTACCTTGTTTCTCTCCAGGTTTCAAAAAAGCTTGAACCTGTAGTCAATCTACTCCAATCAGATTTTTTCAAAGAGTTTCCCTTGGAGGCCTTCGGCCTTGAACCGCAGAAGATCATAGAACTCATATCGGTAGCTCCGGAAAAGATCAATGCCTTCATTACTTCCATTGTCACTATAGCCAGGAATTATAAAATGCGGGGAGAGCATTTCTATTATGCTGCGTTGAGGGCTTATCAGGAGATGAACGATAATTATTTTCCTGACCTGGAGGCTGCCGCTAATTCTTTTCGTAAAAAGCATGCTTCCTTGCTTACAGTGCCGATATCCGTAAATGCACTAAAAGATGTTTTGAATAAGGATTTTGGTGTCAAGCTAGACCGTGGAACTTTGCCAAAAAACGATGCGCTTCGTGATTTAAGATCCTTTTTTGATGCCGAAGGTCGTAACTTGATGATCAATAGAGGACTTACGCCCGCGCAGGAAAGCTTTCTATTGGGCAGAGAGGTAGCTTTTCAAGACCTGAATCTTTTGGAGCGGCCGCTGGAAACCCCTCCTCAACGCGAGTATAACTTTGAGACCATTCTCAATAATTACAAAGCCTCCTATTTTTCGGCAGCGTTGATTATGCCTGAGAAAGAGGTGATCAAAGACGTTAAAAAAGTAGCTCGTTCTTTAAAATGGGACAAAACCATGATCACGGAGCTGGCAGGGAAGTATCGTGCAACACCCGAAATGCTCATGCAGCGCCTCACTAATATTCTACCCAGGCATTTTGGGATCAAAAACCTGTTTTTCCTTCGCTTTGTTGGCACGGATGACTTTTCTAACTATCAACTGACCAAGGAGTTGCACCTTTCCAGAAGCCATAATCCTCATTCGAATGAGTTGAACGAGCACTACTGTCGTAGATGGTTAGCGATTCGTATGATTAAGCAGCTCAGAAGTACATCAAAGATTAATAAAGTAAATCAGCTTTTAGCAGGCGCTCAGATCTCCAAATATTATGGCACTGAGGATGATTATCTTTGTCTGTCACTCGCCTTTCCGAATGTCTCTAAT
>JBCDHA010000166.1:0-7477 GCA_038750705.1 Bacteroidota bacterium | reverse complement strand
TAACGCACTTAATACTAAATAAGATAACTTTTTCATAAAGGTTCTAATGTTTATGATAGCTTAACCCGCTTACGCTACGAATGTTTAGTCGTAAGATAGGATTAAGTTAAATTCAGTAGAAAATGGGCCAATATAAACGATCACAGGTGCCCGAGAAAAAATTTTATGAGTAGGAATTATCCGCTGTAAACATCCTTTAAATCCCCTAAAAGGCAGTTCTGGGTGGCTTCTGCCAAATGGCGGGTGGGGGTAGTTTTAGCGTTGAATAAAATTCTTTTCTCCAACGCATTAAAAGGCATTTTGCTCTTATTCGAAGGATTTAGCCGGGCGTCGGCAATAAACTATAAAAGCGGGGCTTTGTTTGAAATAGCATGTCAGATAATTTATTACTTCTTGAAAAGGTCGTTAGAGCTTACACTGATGATGCGCCTGCCGTATCCGAAGTTACGCTAAACGTGACCCGAGGCGCCAGGCTTGCCATAGTAGGGGAGACGGGTTCCGGTAAGTCTACACTCCTTAGACTGGCAGCAGGATTAATTCCTATTGATTCGGGAAAGATTTTTTATCGTGGCCAGGAAATGGAAAACCCTAAAGATAAACTGATTCCCGGCCAGCCCGGGATAGCCTATTTATCGCAACATTTCGAACTTCCCAAATTTATAAGTGTAGAGCAGCATCTCCACGATCCGTACGAAATGACATTAGAAGATGCAGAAAAAATTTACAGCATATGCGACATAGCGCATCTATTGACTTCAGATACCAGGAATTTATCAGGAGGTGAAAAGCAACGCGTAGCCCTTGCTAAATTATTAATGGCTTCTCCTGAAATATTGTTGCTGGATGAACCCTTCTCAAATCTTGACCCTATTCATAAACGTGCTATGAAAGAGGTTATAGATGCCATGGGGGAGGAAATGTCACAAACCATTGTTCTTGTTTCCCATGACCCAACGGATGTACTGCCATGGGCAGACAGTATTGTCGTTATGAAGAACGGACGAATCATACAGCAAGACAAGCCGAATGTTATGTATAATGTACCAGTGGATGAATATGTAGCCGGATTGTTTGGAAAATACAACCTCATCGATCCAACAAGTTGGGGATTAAAAGTGAATGGCGGTTTTGTAAGCGAGTTTGGCAGTATAATATTGCGTCCCGAGGCATTTAGCATTTCTAAAGGTAGCAAGAGGGGGTTTAACGGTGAGGTACTGCGTACTTCTTATTTTGGGGGATATGAAGAAGTCGAGGTCATGGTTAAGCAGGAAAAACTCATTGTACGTAGTAAAATAGATCGTTTCGATAAAGGTGACAAGGTTAATATTAGCCTGAATGCCTAAACTTAAATCTACCTACACCATGACGCTTAACTTTACATGGCCTGTACGTTTGTTTACGTTTATGACTTTTATTACACCCTAGCAGAATTCTCAAACCTATATTATAATAGACCGGAACATCTGCTTCATTCAGCACTTCTCATTCGTGTTCCATTATATCAATCAGGTTATTATTTTAGCCACTTACTACTATTGAACGAGCGGTAGTTGTTACTATTAACCATAGGGATATGAAGTTTTTATTTCTCACTACTTCATACGTAAAAATAACTATAGTGCACCTTGGGTGAACAAAAATAACGGTCAGCAAGGTATATAATTTCAAGTGCTACTAATGATGATGCTATGCGTATGAAGTGCCCTCGAGATGCGTTCAGGTAGAAATAGATAGTAGATTCGAATTATTTTAAGTATAATTAATTCATATACACATTATAAAGTCTTATTTTTAATAAGAATTGGCTTGTTCTAAATAATTGTTGTCTACATGTCTATCTATAGAGAAGAAATCTTGAATGGCTTTTCAGGTGATCCTTCTGTTGGCCATAAAATACGGAGAATTCGAAATCAAGCTTTATTCAAGCAGGTTAAGCAGGTTCAATTCGATAGTTTGACCACACGCGAGAGGCAAATTATTCAACTTCTTGCCAGGGATTACAATAGTCCTCAAATTGCACACCTTTTGTTTATAAGCAGGGCTACGGTTGCACAGCATAGGAAAAACATTAACAGAAAACTTGGTATCAGTTCTTTTGGTCAATTGTATTATTATGCTCTGGCTTTTGACCTTGTATAGCCTTGCCCCAATGGTTAGTAATTGCTCCTTAGAACGGCGCTTGAATCGCTTTTGTACGCTGGTGCTAGCCGTAAACCGATTTATCTTGTCATCAGGCTAAATAATTTTTACAGGCTGTCTGAGAAAGATCTTTTCATTTGGAAGCATTTGCTAAAAACCCCTTTATACTCCCTAAGGGCGGTTCTTAGTGGGGCAGTTTTTAGCACTAAATAAAAATCTTTTCTCAGACGCTTTGGGCGCACTTTTTTCTAACTCAAAAATTAGTCGGATACCAATAAATAAGTGTCAAATTTCAGACACTCTATTTTCTTCCTTCCATGGTCTTCACTTTGGTATCATCAGGTTTTTCTGTTTTGCTTCTTAGGAGCACCTCTACTGCTTTCAATAGCTGTTCATCTTTTCCCTGGGCCAGCATTTCATAGCTATTCTTGACTTTTATATCCGGTTCTAATTGCTTATTCTCAAGGTAATCACCGTTTACATCTACCATACCAACCTGAGGGATACCGAATACAAGTGTTGGGTCAATTTGTCTTTCCCACCACACGGCGGTTCCCGTACCTGGTATAGGCATGCCGATAGTGGTCCCTATATTCAGCGCTTTATAAGCATAAGGAAACATATGTGCATCGGAATAGTTACTCTCACCAGTGAGTACAACTGTCGATTTAGTCCATTTAAATTGTGGTTCCGTACCCAGATCCTGACCTCGTGGCATCATTCGGATGTATTCGTTGCCACTCAGGAAAGTGGCCAGATCATCGTGCAACCAGCCACCACCATTTGAACGCGTATCTACTATCAATGACTCCTTATCATAATTTTCACCTAATACCTCTTCGTAAACGGTGCGGTAGCTGGGGTTATTCATGCCACGTACGTGTACGTAACCCACCTTGCCTCCTGAAGCTTCTTCTACTTCTTTTTTGCGGTTGGTTACCCATCTCTCGTATAACAAATTGTATTCTTTGCCACGGCCAATGGGTTTGATCACCTGATCGAATCGTGTTTTCTTTGCTGGATCATATAACGACAATCGGATGCGGTCACCTTGCTTACGGTTCATGACATCATAATGGTTAACTGTGGGAGTCAGTACCACGCCGTCTATCTTTTCAATAACCATTCCTGCAGCTATTTTCAATTCCTCTTTATCACATGGCCCATCCTTAAGCACCTCTTCTATTCTAAGTCCGTCACCATCATAGGCATTATCAAAAAACAGACCTAATGAGCTTGTTTGGTCAGATGCCTGATTTGAGGCTCTATAACGACAGCCGGTATGAGATGCATTTAACTCGCCAAGCAGTTCGCTCATCATTTCAGCAAAATCATGATTATTACTTATGTGGGGCAGAAATCGCTCATATTCTTTTTTGTAGCCCTCCCAGTCCACATTATGAAGGTTTTTTACATAAAACTTATCTTTTACCTGCTGCCACATATGACCGAAAAGGTACTCCCTTTCTTTTTCAGCCTTAAGTTCCATTTCACCTTTAAAATTCAGGCCTTGTTTCTTTCCACTTTCGGCATCTATCTTATAAGCTTTGCCGTCGGATATCATGAAAATTGATTTGCCGTCGTCACTAAGAATAAGCCCACCATAGCCGGCGCCCAGCTTTGTAAGGAGCTTCGTTTCGTTGCTTCTTAGCTTTGTCATCCACAAGTCCAGGCCTTTTTCAAAGCGGGCAAGGTAGTAGAGCTTTTCACCATCTTTGGAGAGTACACC
Source organism: Bacteroidota bacterium (assembly GCA_038750705.1). GTDB lineage: Bacteria > Bacteroidota > Bacteroidia > Cytophagales > Cyclobacteriaceae > Fulvivirga. The sequence continues at coordinate 3,609 of JBCDHA010000166.1, read as the reverse complement.
ATCATTCAGACGAGAGGAGTGCACTGTCAGTCTTACTTTTCTTTTTTTGATATCTTCAAAGTCAATTTCAACAGCACTTATTTCATCTTTTTTACTATCGTCGCTTTTGTCTTTTCCTTTATCCTTACCTTCTTCTTTAGCGTCTTTATCCTCCTCTTCAATTAACTCTTTTTCTTCCTTGCTAAGTTGGTATTTATCATAGGCTTCTTGTGTTAACAGTACCGCATAAACATCGGATTCTGCTCCCCAACTGCCGTGGTTTTTCATACCGTCACGATCAGAGAACCAATAGACCATGCTACCGTCATCTGTCCAGCGCGGAACAAAATCCTGATAGCCACTTTTTGTTATGTTCTTCACCTCTTTTGTTGCCACGTTGATTATGCCAATCTCACCGATCCACTGTCTGGGCATTAACATATCGGAGGCAATCCATTTGCTATCGGGTGACCAGCTGTAACTGATGTCGCCATCTGAATAAGAATAGTTGCGAATAGCCGGCAGCACCACTTCAGCCTTACCCGAGGCTTTATCCAGTACCTTCAAAGTAGTTCGATCTTCCAGGTAAGCTACTTTTTTACCATCCGGAGAGTAAACAGGTTGAAATTCAGTTGCACTGGTATTGGCTAAAGCTTTTTCTTCCATAAGGGTAGCGGCGAAAAAATAAGGTTCATTCTCATCTTTGAGCGTAACTTCATAAATATTCCACGACCCGTTACGTTCGCCGGCGTAAATAATTGATCTGCCATCAGGGCTAAAGCTTACGGACCTTTCTTGTTCCGGTGTATTTGTGATTCTTTTGGTAGTACCACCATCTACGGAAGAGACAAATACTTCACCTCGTTTTACAAAAACGAACTCCTTACCATTTGAAGCGATCTGCATTTCAGAAATTCCGGATGAGATCGGAACAGTTTTCCTGGCCATATTTTGGCGCGTGCTCTTAATTTCTATCCTTACTTTTTGTGGTTCATCTCCCTCCCTGAAAGTATATAGCTCTCCGTTATAACTGAAACACATGAGGTCATCATCACTTATACTGAGGTACCTTACAGGATGTCTCTCGAACTGCGTCAATGGTGCAGATACACTAGGGGCGTTTGCGTCCATTTTATAAATATTGTATGAACCACTCTTTTCGCACAGGTAGAATATGGAATTTTCATCGCCTGACAGTACCGGATTTCTGTCTTCTCCAGGAAAATCCGTCAGTTGAGTATGCTTAGCCGATTTGGTATCATAAACCCACAAATCCCGGGTTATGGAAGAAGTATGGTGCTTTCTAAAAGGATCTTCATATCCTTTCCGGTCCTGATAGTAGATTTTGCTGCCGGCTTTATTATAGACAACAGCCTCTGAAGGAGTAGTTAGAACAGTAGCGGGTCTTCCTCCTGATATGGGCACAGAATAAAGCTCGGGCATTCGGCTATTTGGAAATTGAGCATATTTAGCTAAATCCACCCGCCATGAATTAAAAATTACTTTTTGGTCATCAGGGCTAAAAGTATTTGGTAAATCGTCTGAAGAGTGATAGGTCAGTCTATCCAGCTTGCCGCCTGAAACCGGAACAACGAAAACATCAAAATTTCCATAGCGGTTGGAAGCAAAAGCCAGTTTCGTTCCGTCATTTGACCAAACCGGCATGTAGTCATGGGAATCGTCAATAGTAAGAGGAACAGCTATTCCTCCTGAGGTAGGCACTAAGAAAATATCGCCTTTGTAAGCGAAAGCGATTTGGCTTCCGTCCGGAGAAATTGATGCCGATCTGAGCCAAAGGGGCTGAGCCGGTAACATAGAATTGACAAATAGAAATGCGACTAGTAGAAGTTGACCTGCTCTCATTGTTTTGAAATTTTGTAAGATATCTTAAAGATATTCAAATGATCTAAAAACATTAGTTAAATTATGTTGTGTAGAAGTGCGGTGAGTCAATAGGTCCTATAATTTTTTAAATGGCTGTTGACTACTGACGTCTAAGAACAGGTTTTTTAATTTGGAATCTTTTTCAAAAAAAAACCTTTTTTATTCTAAGGGCAGTGCTTAGTGGGGGAGGTTTCGGTTTAAAAGAAAAATCTATTCCAGACGCTTTAAAAGTGCTGTATTCTTGTTCAAAAAATTTAGCCGGATACCAAGAGCTGTTAACTATGAATACCACCGGTAAAATTTAAGAAAAACGTTTCAAATTATACTTGATGCTTAAATTAATTAAGAATAAACAACTAATTCAAAATCAGTCATTTATAAATGGTAATTGGCTTGATGCTAAATCTGGAAATACATTTAAAGTAAAGAACCCATTGGATCAATCTGAGCTCACGAAAGTTTCTGACTGTGGACCTGCTGATACCCGTGTTGCCATTGAAGCTGCTTCCAATAGTCTTGGGCCATGGAAAATGCTAACTGCGGGAGAACGATCAGTTATACTTCGCAGATGGTTCGATCTTATCATGCAGAACCAGGAAGACCTTGCCACCCTACTCACACTGGAACAAGGTAAACCTCTGACCGAATCCAGAGGTGAGATAGCCTATGGTGCTTCATTTATTGAGTGGTTTGCGGAAGAAGCTAAGCGTGTCTATGGGGATACCATTCCCGGTCATCAGGAGAATAAAAGAATCATCGTTCTTAAACAACCGGTAGGTGTTGTAGCCGCACTTACACCATGGAACTTTCCAAACGCCATGATCACGCGTAAAGTAGCACCTGCACTGGCAGTAGGTTGTTCGGTAGTAATCAAGCCGGCAGAAGATACACCACTTTCAGCGCTTGCGCTCGCACAACTGGCTAAAGAGGCGGGGTTTCCTCCTGGAGTGATTAATGTGGTACCTACGAGCAATCCGAGCGAAGTGGGCGAGGTATTAACCTCATCTCCAAAAGTGAAAAAGCTCTCATTCACCGGTTCCACAGCTGTGGGTAAGTTGCTCATGAAACAATGTGCCGGTACCGTGAAGAAGCTATCACTTGAACTGGGTGGGAATGCCCCTTTTATTGTGTTCAATGATGCAGATATTGAAAAGGCCGTTCAGGGAGCGATTGCTTCTAAATACCGAAATGCCGGCCAGACCTGCGTCTGTGCAAATCGTATTTTTGTACAGGAAGCGATTTATGACCAATTTCTGGAACAATTTACCTCAGTTGTTAAAGGGATGAAGACTGGTAATGGCTTGGAACAAGTGGAAATTGGCCCTTTGATCAACCAAAAGGCACTGGACAAAGTGAATAGCTTGCTACAGGATGCTGAACAAAAGGGAGGTAAGGTTGTAGTTGGAGGGGAGTTAGCTGTAAAGGATACTACATTGTTCAAACCTACTGTACTCGCAGATGCTACTGCAGACATGGAGATAAGTCAGGAAGAAGTATTTGGCCCCGTTGCCCCCGTATACAAATTCAATACAGTGCAAGAAGTAATAGAAATGGCTAATGATACCTCCGTTGGATTAGCCGCGTACTTCTACGGTAACAATAACCGGCTTATCTGGAGGGTAGCCGAGGAATTAGAATATGGCATGGTTGGCATTAACACGGGAATGATATCAACCGCCGTGGCGCCCTTTGGTGGCATTAAAGAAAGTGGTTATGGCCGGGAAGGATCCAAATACGGTATTGAAG
>JBCDHA010000165.1:0-7481 GCA_038750705.1 Bacteroidota bacterium | reverse complement strand
TTTCCACCAATAGTGTATTTACGCCTTCAGAGCCGCCGTAGACACCGGCAGCCAACCCAGCCGGACCTGCCCCTATAATGGCAACGTCATACATTTTTTGTTGCGCTATGGCTATCATACCCACATTTGCTGCCACTTCAGTAAGGGTGGGATTGACCAGGTTACTACCATCCGTAAAGAATACCGCCGGGAGATCTTTCTCTGCTATATCATTTATCTTAAGAAGTTCACTGCCCTTTTCGCTGGTTTCTATGTCCATCCATTGGTACGGAATCAAATTACCCGAAAGGAAATCTTTAATAGTGTGAGACTTTGGCGACCACTGGTAGCCAACTATTTTTATTCCAGCGAAATCTGGTTTAAAAGTAACCTGCCATTCTTCTAATTGATCGTTAAGTACCGGATAGAGCTTTTCTTCTGGTGGGTTCCAGGGCTTCATTAGGTAATAATCTAGCTGTACTTCGTTTATGGCCTGAATAGCCGCTTCCGTGTCGGAATAAGCGGTGAGAAGAATTCTTTTGGCTTCCGGGAATAATTGTTTAGCCTTTTCCAAAAAGTCTACACCCAGCATTTCAGGCATGCGCTGGTCGCTTAGAAAGAGAGCTACATGGTCTCCCTTATTCTTAAGGTCCTTTAAAAACTTCAGCGCTTCGTTAGCTGATTCGGTAGCCAGTATTCGGTAAGCTTTTTTGTATGCGTTTCGTAGATCACGTACTACAGCCCTTATCACAGCAGGATCATCGTCAAGCACAAAAATTATTGGTTTTTTCATTTAATTGGTAAGCAGATGTTAAAGGTGGTTTTACCGGGCTTGGAATTAACTTTTATTGCACCATTATGTTGTGAAATAATCTGTTGAACTACATCAAGACCCAGACCTGTGCCTTTACCTACCGGTTTAGTAGTAAAAAACGGATCAAATATTTTGTCCAGGATGTCTTCAGGAATGCCTTTTCCGGAATCGGTAATGTTGATATTTACAAAGTCACCGTCCCGGAGAGTTTCAATATTGAGCTTCTTGGTATTTGAATCTTCTATAGCATCAATGGCATTATCTATCAGGTTGGTCCACACCTGGTTCATTTCACTTACAAATAAAGGTACGGCAGGTAACTCACTTAATATGGTTTCAACCTCAATTCCTCCTTTGCCTATTTTATGTTTCAGCATGGTTAATGTATTGTGGATGCCTTTATGAATATCTACCGGATGTTTTTCCGGTGCCTGATCCATATGCGTATAACTCTTCACGGAAAGTACTAAATCGTTGATCCTTTGTGATGCATCTTCAATCTCGTTTACGAGTTTTTCAGTTGTGAGCACCTGATTCAACCAATTAATCACAGGTAGTAGGTCCTCTCTCCTTACGCAACCTTCAATGGTTTTAAAGTCTTCTTCAGAAAAGGCAAAATCAACAAAGTTTTCAGCAAGTTCATAACCATCTTCTACTCCCCTTTCTTCCAGCCAAGCGGCTATGATATCCTCACATTCGGTTTTTTGCAGAAGAGGTAAATTCTGAACTCCCTGCGCTACTCTTCCAAATAGAATATGGTTAACGCAATCTACCTGCTTATCCGTTGCTTGAATCTTAATTACTTTTTTAAAGTCTTCGGGAAGAAAGGAAAGATGCTTCTTCAATGATTGCGCACTCCTGACCACTGCGGCAGATGGATTGTTCAACTCATGAGCAAGACCTGCTGACAATTTTCCCAGAGCCATCATTTTATCATTTTGCTGCTGAAGCTTGGTGAAAGACCTTATTCTTGAACTCATATTATGAACAAGCGCTGTTGTGAGTTCCTCATGATTACGGATCATGGTTTTGAAATGGTTCTTATGCAGTATTAATACATGACTTTCTCTTGTAGCCTCTGCATATCCACTCGCTACAACGGCCCTTGAGTAGGGCAAAGTGCCGGTAATAGACTTGGCATTGAAGTTACCCATATTACGAAATTGATCGTTTTGGGCAATTTTTATTTGAAACCTACCTGTAAGGATGATGAACATTTTATCCATAGTATCTCCTTTTTCAAAAAGAGAGTCGCCTACTTGGTATACAGTGCAGGAACCATTGTCAATGATCCATTGTAGTTGTTCTTGGGGAACATGCTTAAAATCTTCAATAGTTTTTAGCTGACTTAAAACATCTATTTCCATTAAATAAAACTACCTAAATTGTATTGGTCATAAAATAAAAAATCCGGCGCCTGGCCGGATTAATTTTAGAGTTTCGATTTCAACTTAATCAGTTAAACTTGAAAGTGTTTTAGGGTTTCGTATATAACTGGTAATCCAAATCACTACCAAGATAATTGATGGCACAAGGTAACTTTGAATACCCTCCCCTCCAAGTTCTTCAGGAGCGACAGCCGCTGACATATGGACTACAATAGCGCCGCCCATATAAGCACTCAATAAAAGTGTACCTAAAGACTGCGTTTTGGGAATTAAGAATAAAATAGCAGATACTAGTTCCCCGATTGCTATCATTAAAATCTCACTTTCCGTGAAACCGACATGAGTCAACATTGGCCCGGCGGCTCCTGAAAACTTACCAATTGAACTAAAGATAAGCATTGCCGAAAGTAAACCTGACAGAATCCAACCGATGATTTTTTTGGTTTTTTCACTCATAATTACTGGATTTATTTGTTTCTAAGCTAACTATAAATGTTTAAACATCAATTAGATGCCAAGTTTATTTTTTGAATAAAATAAATGGTACGGTTTTTCGTAGTTTTATTAAATATATTTTAACGCTATGAAATCGAAATCACTCTTTGTCGCACTATTTGGCTGTATAAGTTTTTGGGTAAATGGCCAGGTTTTAAACACTACCTTTCCCGATATGTCCACTGAGACGGTTGATGATAAGACAATTGAATTGCCGGGTGATGTGTCCGGTAAATATACATTGCTCGGCCTGGCATATTCTAAAAAGTCTGAAGGTGATTTGAATACCTGGTTTAATCCTGTCTTTGCTAAATTTATACAAAAAAGCAACGGACTGTTCGGAGGTTTTGGGTACGATGTCAATGTTTATTTTATTCCTATGTTTACCGGGGTGAAAGCGGCAGCTACCGGTACCGCTAAAAAAAAGGCTGCGAAGAATTTTGATCCACAGTTATTACCTAACATTTTGTTTTACAAAGGTAAACTGAAACCCTACAAGCAGGCGCTTGATTTTGAAAAGAAAGATGTACCCTACTTTTTTGTGTTGAATGAGGAGGGAAAAATTGTATACGCTACTTCCGGCAGATATTCAGATCGTAAGATGGATGAAATCGAAGAAGTACTGGACGAGTAATAAGTAGGGTCAGGATTTTATTTTGTCAGCAAAAACTCTTTTAACCTTATCCACTTTTGGTTTTACTACAAACTGACAATAGGGCTGCTCAACATTATTATTAAAGTAATTTTGATGATAATCTTCCGCCTTGTAAAATGGACCTAATTCTGTTATTTCTGTCACCACAGGATCATTATAAACCTTTGATTCATCCAGAGTCTTTCTTGAACGTTCGGCCATTTCCTTCTGTTCTTGATCGTGATAAAAAACGGCAGAACGATACTGTGTTCCAACATCTGCTCCTTGTCGGTTTAGTGTTGTCGGGTCATGACTTACCCAGAAAACTTCAAGTATTTCTTCAAAAGAAACGATGCTTGGATCAAAGGTAATCTGGGCCACTTCTGCATGTCCTGTTCTCCCGCCACATATTTCCCGATAAGTGGGGTCTTTTACCTTCCCACCCGTATACCCGGATACCACTTCGATTACCCCTTCTATTCTTTGAAATACTGCCTCTATACACCAGAAACAACCTGCACCTAGCGTCGCTGTCTTAATCATTAAATTTCTTTTTAGCTTTAACCTTTTTTTTCAAATTAAGTTCTTTGGTCATGCGGTTTATGGACCGAAAGGTTGAATTCGGCAAAGTGATTTCAAAACAAGCGCCTTTCTCAGGGACTGATTTAATGTTAATTTTACCTTTCAATCGGTCTACTGTTTCTTTCACTATATACAAGCCTAAACCGGTGCCCGATTTACTTTCATGTAAGCGATAGAACATATCAAAAATTTTGTCTTGTTGATCTTTTGGAATCCCAGGGCCGTTGTCTACGATTGATAATACAAGACTGCCATTTTTTTTACTTGCCTCAATTTCAATCTTTTTTTCATTTCCTGGCTTATGACCGTACTTTATAGCGTTGCTCAAAATGTTTCGCACAATCACTCTAAGGCGCGTTGGGTCTGAAGTAACTTTCAGATCATCAGGCATGTTGATGACTTTTGCAGTCTGTTCTGAGCCTTCAATATATTTGAGATCATCGAAAGAATTAAGAATAAGCTGCTTTAAGTCAATTTCTTCTATCTGTACTCCCACTCTGGAGTTTCTGGAGTAGTCTATAATATCTTTGATAAACTGATCCAGCCTCACAATGGATTGTTCCATCATGTTATAATATTGCTCTTTGTTCGCCTCATTTTCTTCTTTTCTTATCAGGCTGATCAAGCCAAGTACCGAAGCAAGGGGGGCCTTAAGGTCATGCGAGGCACTGTATACAAAGCTGTCAAGTTCCTTATTTACCTTAGTCAGAATTTGATTTTGCTTGATGAGCTGTTTCTGAGCGTTTACTCGTTTCGAAATGTCCTTGGAAAAAAAAGAGATACCAGTAACAGTATCTCCATAACTTATTGGGAATACATGAATTTCATAGTAGTGTTCCGTACCCCCTAGAGTATAACTATCTTGATAAACCGCCCGGTTATTATTTAGTGCATCCCTGTAACGCTCTTTCCAAAGCGTTCTTGTGGCTTCATCCGGAATTAATTCAAGAATGTTCTTGCCAATTTCTACTTCAACATCATAAGCCAATTTCCATTCGTTGAAAAAAACTTTGTTGAATTCAATGATCTTGTACCGGTTGTCAACAAGCCAGATGGAACTGTCCGTATTGTCCAGAATAGAACGCAGGTTTAATTCTTTTTTTTGTATATAATGAGTTCGTTGAGTTACTTTTTCTTCTAATTCCTGATTCTTTAACTCTATAAGAATTTTTTTTTCCTTTTCTTTTCTGATTAGCTCCCGGTATAGTTCATAGAGTTTTACACTCAAACCGTAAGAGAGTATACATATAGAACTCAGGTAGCCAAAGTGAATAGAGTATTTCACAAGAGTGCCGTACGGAAAAATTCTTAGGATACTTAAAATAAATATGAGAATAAATGCACCAAAAACAAGGTAGGCGGTAAGAAAGTAAACCGCTTGTGGTTGTTTCCATTTTACAGCCAGAGCGCCAATGAAAATGGTTACAAGAAGGACTAAAATTGAGATATAGCTTAAGAAAACAAAAACAGACTGTAAATAGATTATTGACACAAGAACCAATACGACCAGTATACCATAAATGAACCATTTAATTCCCCGGTCATAGCCTTTAGACCATTCAGAAATCTTCAGAAAATCCCGCATGAAAAAAAGTCCGACTATGTTACAGCCGGTGGCTATATAGGCATCATGATAACCGCTGGTCCAGACAACAAAAAAATGAAAATACTGCGCTGTAAAGCCATCTGCCGATCCGGTAAAAAGTGCAACCAAAAAGGCATATAACCCATTGAATAGAAATACCCTAAACTTCGTTATAAAAAAGAGTAACAGGTTATAAATCATAAGTATCATCATGGCGCCATAAAAAAGCCCAATGAATGTTCTCTCATTGATAATTCTTTCCCGGGCGATATGATCATGCATTAACTCTGCAGAGATGGTCATATTATTTGTGGAATGAATTTTTATGAAAATACTTAGCTCCTGCCCGGGCTCAAGAGTTAAGCGAAAGTTATTTCTGTTGCCTTTAACGGTTTTTTCGTTTTGGGTAACTGATGTGCCTGAGGTATACGTCTCAAATGAGCCGCCTTTATTGACCCTGTAAAGTTCCATGACATAAAGTGATGGATCTATGAAGTCAATTATGAATTCTTCTTTTACATCCAGCGTGCTCAGACAGGTGAGCTTTAGCCAAATTTGTGCGTTCGTTTTTGGTAAGCGCAAGCCCTCAGAATCCATTGAAACAAAATATCCTGAGCTTAAAGTAGTTATATCACTTAGATCTTTGGACTTGTCCTCATCAAGATAATAGCTCAGATACGGATTTAAATTTGTAACCGTGTCCAATGACCGAATATGTAATACCTCTTGCCCCAATGAAGGCAGCCCGGTAAAAAGTAGGCTTAAAATTAGACCAATTCGCATCCTTAGTCCCCAAGTGCTATTCCAATATTTCTTGCAGCTTTCAAAATAAAGGAATCTTTGCTTATGACATTATAACTTTCTGTGGCCGTTTTTAACGACACTGAGGTTATCTCATTGTTCTGATAAGATACCATTTTTCCAAAATCTCTTTCTAAAACCAACTCAAAGGCCTTAACTCCAAAAAGGGTGGCGAGAATTCTGTCAAAGGCCACCGGGGTTCCTCCACGCTGTATATGGCCAAGTACGGTTTCGCGTATATCAGCTTTACAACCGGCATCCTTTAGTTGTCTCGATAGCTTAAAAGCTACACCCCCCAGGCGTACATTTTCATAGCCCAATTCGTCACTTTTTTGGCTTACACTGGTTCCGTCTTTAGGCTTGGCGCCTTCGGCAATAACTATGTTTGCAAAGCCCCTGCCCTTGAAATATCGCTTGTTGATTTTGGAAACAACCTTGTTTATATCGTAGGGAATTTCAGGAATAAGGCACACTTCTGCGCCGCCGGCAATTGCCGTATGCAATGCTATCCAACCGGCATCGCGCCCCATAACTTCCATGATCATTACCCTATGATGACTTTCGGCAGTACTCACCAATTTATCGAAGCTGTCCGTGGCTATTTGCACGGCGGTCTTAAATCCAAACGTGAAGTCAGTTGCTGAGAGATCGTTATCAATGGTTTTTGGCACGCCGATGATATTGAGTCCTTTCTCAAACAATTTTTGTGAAATTCGCTGAGAACCGTCTCCACCTATACTGATTACGGCATCAACACCAAGTTCATCTAATTTTGCGATTAAATCGTCCGAGCGATCAATAATTTCAATGGAACCATCATCTTGGATAGTTGGGAAATCAAACGGATTACCCTTGTTGGTAGTTTTTAAAATTGTACCACCTTTTACATGGATGCCGGCTGTAGCTTTGTTATTGAGCTTGATGATTTCCATCGGGTCGCGTAGCAGACCGTTAAATGCCTCAATACTTCCAATAACTTGCCAGTCCTTTTCTTGCTTTGCTCTTTTTGTAATCCCCCGGATTACTGCATTCAATCCCGGACAGTCTCCACCACCCGTTAAAACCAGAACTTTCTTAGTCATAGCGTTTACATCATAATTGGGATTTAATTTAACTAGTTTTATTCATTGTAACGATGAATTTATTCAATATCAAAAATATGGGGCTGACAAAGTTATGAGCGGTAAGATTTTAGTGTACGGA
>JBCDHA010000164.1:0-7526 GCA_038750705.1 Bacteroidota bacterium | reverse complement strand
TGTAATGGAAGTGTTACAAAATCTGCCGCTCGTACGGTTTGATCTATACAGTTAAAAGCCTTCGCCGCATAATACGGACTTCCGGCCTGGGTTACCAGTATACCCTGGTTGGTTAATGCCTGATCACAAAGGCTGTAAAATTCCTTTGTATAATACTGATTCAATTCAATATCAATAGGATCCGGCACATCTACAAAAACCAGATCATATAAGCTCTTATGATTACTGAGATGATCAAAAACATTGACATCGAGCTGATTTACTTTTTCATTATCTAAAGCCTTATTGTTTAGCTCTGCAAAATGTTTAACCTCGCATGCCATTTGGTACAGATCTTTATCTATTGGCGCTATATCAATGGACTGAATGGAGCTATACTTAATAAGTTGGTCTGCCAACATTCCGTTTTCACCGCCAATGACAAGGACCCGCTCTTTCTTTTCGGCCAACTGGCTGGCTACATGCGCCATAGGCTCAAAGTAAAGCCAATGATCTATAGAGCTAAACTGATTGATGTTATTATAATAGAACCATTGTTGACCCTTCCAGGAGGTGATATCTACGATTTGGAAAAGTGTTTCCTTTGAAAATACCAGAGGGTCAAAATATTTGGATTGCCGCTCAAACAGAGTAGGAGGGTTCGTAAAAAACAGAGTGAGTGTAATAGCGGGCATAGCGATCAACAGGTACAAGGTTGTCTGCCTGGTTTTACCGGCAGTTAACTGTGAGTACACAATGAGTATTGCCCCGATAGCAAAAACCATCCAATTCTCTAAACCTAATACACAAGCCGCCAGACTTGCCACCATGATGCTCACAAAGGTTAATCTCTTTGATTTGTCCACGGTCTGCTGCCAACCGGTGAGAAAAGAAAGTCCAACGATGACAACATATAATGCTGTTGCGGTCCATTCCGTAAGCTGGTAAAATTGGTAGGTAAAGCGTGATCCGATGATTTGAGAGAACATCAATAGGCTCAATATCAATAAAAGGCTATTGGATCTTTTGTTTAAAAGGCTTCCAACCCAAAAGCTTCCAATAGCAAGGAGAAGTAATATAATGCTATCGCTGAGGTATTTGCCGAAATAGTAGGCTATAAAAGCCGAGGCTTCCCCCAGAATACCTCCAAGAAATAAAGCCATAGCATAGCTGATGAGGTTTTGAGCGTTATGACTGTCGTTGGTCATGTTGTCGAGCTGCCTTTTTGTTTTTTTCGCGCTCAGCCAGTTCGCGTTCAAAGCTGGTAGCTATGATACCTGTAGGTAGTGCGAAAATACCAATGCCTAGAATGGCGATAAATGAGCCAAGGAGTTTTCCAAGGCCGGTTATGGGATAAACATCACCGTAGCCTACGGTGGTCAGCGTAGCAATAGCCCACCACATGGTAGAAGGAATACTGGTGAAGACCTCAGGCTGAGCCTCATGCTCTATGTAGTACATCAGGCTGGCTGCAAGTATCAGCATGACTACCAACAGTGTAAGTGTTATGAACAGTTCTTCCTTCCTTTTTTTCAGAACATTTATTATCAGTTGAAAGGCAACAGAGTAGCGCCCTAGTTTAAACACCCTGAGCAACCTAAACAACCTCAATATTCTTAAGAACCGCGCATCCAGGGCAACAACGAGCGGCAGGTAAAAAGGTAAGATAGCCAACAGGTCAATAATGGCTTCAATGGACAGCATGTATTTTATTCGCCCCCAGACAGGATGGCTGTACTTTTCTATCAGTGTGCAAGCCCATATTCGGATTACATATTCTATTGAAAAGACGATGATTGTAAAGAGTTCGAAATAATAAAATACGAGATAATATTTAGTGTAAATCGGTTTAACCGTTTCTATAATAACGGCAAAAACGTTTAGCACAATCAGCACCATGATGAAAATATCAAAACCTCGACTGAGCTTATCCTGCTCTTCGGCCTTGTTTATGGTGCTGAGTATTCTTCGTTTCGTATTAATAGCGAAGGGCTTGTTCATTTTCCTTATAATCTTCCAGATGAATCAAAAATTGATCGTACATTTCCTTGTTGCAGCTGCTAAGTTCAATGTAGGTAGTATTTTCTTCAGGAAAGGTGTGGATAGCGAAATGGCTCTCAGCCAGCAACCAAATGCAGGTATAGCCTTGGGGTTCAAAATGGTGCTCCATTTGGTTCAGTAATCCAAAACCGGACCTCAATAGTATTTCTCTGAAACTCTCTTTTAAAGTCTCATGATTAATATCTCTTATCCATTCAGAGTGATTATAAATCCTCGCTTCCACTAGTGATTCATCCAATTAAATGATGTTCGAGACATAAATTTAATGTAATTTGAATCAATCAGGTCAGAATGACGTAATCAATAAGGATTTTTAGTCTCTAACGGAGTATGGCGGCATATAATCTCAGGAATATTCTTTTATTGTTGGTTCTTTTCTTGTACAGGACTGATGCAAACGCTCAAGAAGACGTGCCCTATGAGTCTAAAGAGAATTTTGGATTTGAACTCGACTATACTTTCAAGACCAGGCCTCCACCTAATAACGAAAAGGTTTATCTTACTGAGAATAAGTCTGTCAGAGGTTCGCAAGTTCTTCCTTACCTTAAGTTAAGGTTTGAATTTTCTTCCTTTGATGCCACTTACTTCAGGTACAAAGTGGAAGATCACATAGGTAGTGTTATTAAAAGCCGTAAACTTAAATTCCCGGATTCATATGTCTTAGATATGGGTTTCTCAGATGATGTTAAGGACAGAGTGACTTCGCATAAATACACTATCTACTTTTACAACAAAGCCAAAGAGCCCATTTCCAAAATAGCGATTGAAGTTGCTGAAAATGGTAATCTATTACTCAATGATGAATTTCATGGAAGGATCTAGTACATCAGTTGAACTGTTCAGCCACTATCAAATCTTTGGTACCATGTCCCCAACTGTAAAAACCGCTTCCTGATTTTACTCCCTTATGCCCGGCTGTTACCATATTCACCAATAACGGGCAAGGAGCATATTTAGGATTGCCAAAGCCATCGTGTAAAACATTCATGATTGACAGGCACACATCCAGACCAATGAAATCTGCCAACTGTAAAGGCCCCATAGGATGCGCCATTCCCAGCTTCATAACGGTATCGATCTCTGAAACACCCGCCACACCTTCATAGAGTGAATATATTGCCTCATTTATCATGGGCATAAGAATACGATTTGCCACAAACCCAGGATAATCATTTACTTCTACAGGTACTTTGCCTAGCCCTGCTGAAAGGTCCATGACTGTTTTGGTTACCTCATTACTTGTGTTGTACCCACGAATCACTTCAACCAGTTTCATTACTGGCACGGGATTCATAAAATGCATGCCTATCACCTTGTCCGGTCTACTCGTTGCCGCAGCAATTTTGGTGATGGAAATAGAAGAGGTATTTGTTGCCAGAATAGTACCAGCTTCACATTCCGCATCCAATTCTTTGAATATTTTCAGTTTAAGATCAACATTTTCTGTTGCTGCTTCCACTACCAGATCCGCGCCTTTCACACCATCAGAAATGGAGGTGTAGGTGGTGATATTATTCATTGTGGAGCTTTTGACGTTCTCTGAAATGAGGCCTTTGGTTACTTGCCGGCCCAGGTTTTTTGAGATGGTCGCCAGCGCCTTTTCCAGCGCTTCGGCGGATATATCTATAAGTGAAACCTTATGATCATGCTGCGCAAAAATATGAGCAATACCATTGCCCATTGTACCCGAACCTATAACTGAAATATTCTCTTTGCTCATGTTTCTTTCTGGATTAATTCAAACGATTGCAAATATATTAGGAAACATTAATTCTGCATCAAGTCCGGAGCCTCATATGTGCTCCGGTTTTAAATTTTTACCTTTGCCACTCTAAAAAATTTATAATTTGGAAATAGGCAGATATTATGAGTTAGAAGTGGCTAGAGAGGTCGACTTTGGAATGTATTTAAACTCCGATTTAGGAGATATTTTGTTGCCTCAAAAATACATTCCTGAGGGAACGGAAGTTGGTACTCGAATTAGGGTATTTGTATACAAAGACACCGAAGATCGCTTAATTGCCACTACCGAAGATGCGTTGGGAGAGGTTGGAGATATTGTTAGCCTGGAAGTGGTAGACAAAACGCCCCATGGCGCATTCATGCATTGGGGCCTGATCAAGGACCTGTTTGTTCCAAAAAAAGAACAGCCACAGCTCTTCAATGTAGGAGAGCGGCATATTGTGCGTATTTGCCTGGATTACAAAACAGACCGCCTTATTGGCACAGGAAAGATCACCGGCTTTCTAAAAAAAGATAAGGTAGACCTGAAAGAAGGGCAAGAGGTAGAAGCATTGGTCTATGCCGAAAGTGATTTAGGATATAAGACCGTTGTGAATCAAAAATACAGTGGTCTTATTTTCGCGAATGAGGTATATGACAATGTGGCTATAGGAGACCAACGCAAGGCTTACGTTAAAAGAGTTCGGGAAGACGGTAAAGTGGACTTATCATTAAAAGTGGCAGGTAAGCAGGCTATTGATGCGGACATGGAGGTGATCTTAGATTTATTGAGATTGAACAATAACAAACTTCCCTATCATGATAAATCCAGCCCCGAAGAAATTAAATATTTCTTTAAGCTCAGTAAAAAAGCCTTCAAAAGAGCCGTAGGGGGCCTTTTAAAGAAAGGACTCATAAAGCTTGATGAGAAAGGTATTGAAGCACTTTGAACTGGGCCGGCTTGTAGCATACCTGACGGCCATTTGTCTGGGGCTCTATCTTTTAATCTATGTTTTTCGGGTTAGTATTGTTCGAGGGCTTTTTCCAAACGAAGTAGTTGTAACTACGCAAGGTAGTTTCAATAAAGATAACCTTATGATCAGGATGGTCAATGAAGGAAGCCGGGATACGGTGATGGTTTATCAAAACGGAGAACCGGCCGACTCTTTTAGGCCGCAAGGTTTTGCTCAATTCCTGGTTTATCAAGACCAGCTACTGGTTGCTGATTTTGAGCATTTTAAGGAAGATCCGAATATTGGAAATACATATCACTTTTACCTTTCAGCAAATGCTGATTCTTCTTTTATGGATATGCGTGTAGAAGGGATAGGAAGTGGTAAGTAATTTATTGGTTATAGATAAGTACCTCTTTCGCAAGCCCCATAGCATTAAATCGGATGCTTAGATAGGGAGATGGTGTTGCTAGCTCTTGACCGCATTCTTTTCCGGGCCCTATTTGATAGACGAAGAACTTCTGACTCCTTTTGTACAGTTCGTTTTTGTCAGGTTTGCCCAGGAGGTCTTTGACTTCATTTTGATTTAAGGTTTTCAGCGCTTCCAAATTGTTTTCGAGCGAAGCTTTAAGCCCGAGCCTTTTACCATCACATCCGCCGGGGTCTGAAACCCAGGTTTCATAGTCAAAGCCCTGTAGTTTCGGTTTTGAACTGCAAGACAATATCAGCGCCGTAATAAATACGACTATGGGAGTAGAGTTTTTTATCATTTTCACGGTTTCACAAACCAACGGAATCAAGCATTGTTTACCAAGAAAGTGATAACTTCACGCGTTATTTTTTGAAGAGCATGATAGGAAGGTTCATTAAGGTTTTTTGGTTTTTTACTTTATTCGGTGGGTTAGCAAGCCTCTTGTATGTTTATGCCGGCCTCTCTCAGGAGGCTCAAATATATTTATCAGATACTAACAAGCTGTTTTCTAATAAAGAGGTCTTTTTCTACGTGGCTTTAGCCATTTTGGCGATACAAAACTTTGGGTTTTATGCACTTTCAAAAAACATAAAGTATAAAAATGACGCTATTCAAACTTTGCTTGTTAATTGGTTTATAAGCTTTGCAGGCACCTTAAATATCTTGTACATTGTTATGGTGCATTTCATCTATTTGATGAATAGTGGTGAACGGGTAGCCTTTGATAATTTTGGCTTTCTTGCTTTTGTTGCGTTAGCTATTGTTATCGCCTGGCTGTTGGCCCTGCCAATTCTGGTGGTCAAACAGGTAAAGAACTCAAACTAATAATTCAGCTTATCAATTGTAAGTAGCTAATAGTCTGATAATTAAGTGTTTCAATCCGGTTTTTTTATCGAATGGAAGCTTCAATTTCATTCTTTAAAACCCTTGAAATACTATTAATTTTAGCGTTTATTCGTTGCTGTTTCGAGCAAATATAGAATTGAGTTTATGGCATTGGAGAATGTAGCTTATACCGAGGACAGTATTAAGTCATTAGACTGGAAGGAACATATTCGGTTACGACCGGGCATGTACATCGGTAAGCTTGGAGACGGTTCGGCGCAGGATGATGGTATTTATGTTCTGGTAAAGGAAATTATTGATAACTGTATCGATGAACATATGATGGGCCATGGTAAAACCATCGATATCAAGATTACTGATCACCGGGTGGAGGTAAGGGATTATGGGCGAGGCATACCACTTGGAAAAGTGGTGGACTGTGTATCAAAGATCAACACCGGAGGAAAGTACGACTCCGGAGCTTTTCAAAAATCAGTTGGGCTAAATGGTGTCGGTACTAAGGCGGTCAATGCCCTTTCCAATTATTTTAAGGTACAATCCTTCAGGGAGGGAGAAACAAAACTCGCTGAGTTCGAGCGGGGTGAAGTAACTAATGATGCCAAAGTAATAAAATCAAGTGGTCGTAACGGTACGTTAATTGCCTTTGAGCCTGACGATACCGTATTTAAAAACTTCCACTTTATACCCGAGTATCTGAATGACCTGCTTTGGAATTATGCCTTTTTAAATGCAGGGCTTACCATCAATTTCAACGGTCGGAAATTTCACTCTGAAAATGGACTTAAAGACCTCCTGGAGCGGAAAGCTGATCTTGAAACACTTCGCTATCCCATAGCTCATTTGAAGGGTAATGACATTGAGATTGCTTTGAGCCATTGCAACCAATACGGTGAGGAATACTATTCATTTGTAAATGGGCAATACACCACGCAGGGGGGAACTCATTTGGCAGCATTTAGAGAAGCGATAGTAAAAACGGTGCGCGACTTCTACAAAAAGGATTTTGACGCTGCTGATGTTCGTAGCAGCATTGTAGGCGCTATAGCCGTGCGGGTGCAGGAACCTGTTTTTGAGTCTCAAACTAAAACCAAGTTGGGCTCGCAAAATGTAGCTCCTGACGGCCCTACTATGCGCACATTCGTCAATGATTTTGTAAAGAAGGAGTTCGATAACTATCTCCATAGAAACTCGGATACGGCCGATGCTTTGTTGAAGCGGATTTTACAGTCGGAAAGGGAGCGTAAGGAAATAGCAGGCATTAAAAAACTTGCTAACGAACGAGCTAAGAAGGCTAACCTCCACAATAAAAAACTTCGTGACTGCCGTATCCATTATAATGACAGCAAAGGTGACCGTAGAGATGATACCATGATCTTTATCACAGAGGGGGACTCGGCGAGTGGATCTATCACAAAATCACGGGATGTTCAGACGCAGGCTGTGTTCAGCTTAAGAGGTAAGCCGTTAAACTGTTTTAACCTGACCAAGAAAGT
>JBCDHA010000163.1:0-7539 GCA_038750705.1 Bacteroidota bacterium | reverse complement strand
CTTTCTTGAGGGTTCTCCATAATCTTCGCAATTAACTGTTTAGATGTATGCTTTTTCAGGTCTCTGAGAATGTCCTCTTGCCTAAAGCCATCAAGGGAAGAAATAATCAGGTGTACATGATTCGTCATAATACACCAAGCATAGACTACCAGACCTTTATGCTTTTGACAGAATTTAAGGCTTTCAATCACAGCATCTTTATACATACTCCGTGTAAATACATCAACCCATTCTACTACTGCGAAGGTTACAAAGTGGAGCTTGGTTTGATCTCTTATTTTATATTTTACACTCATTCTAGTTTCTCCTTCTTTTTGCCGAGTCACAGACTCTAGTTTCCATGATCAAACACAAGTCATAGACTTGCGCTAGGGTAGTATTAATCTATTTAAATTAAGGCATATTATTAGATCGATTAATCACCAAGCTGACTAATATCTAATCTCAGTCTACAAAGTGGTTGGAGGTTTGATTGCGTTTGTCGCACGAGGAGGCCATTTTTTAAAATTAAGGAGTTGTGGTCTTTCTTGATAACAAAGATTCCTCCATTCCATTACGGAATGACTTTAACAGAGTTTCTCCCTCTATCACTAATCAAGTCGCTTACCATATTCTTCCTCTAGTTGCATGTGTACCGTCCAGAATCCTTTCACCTTATTGCTGTTTAATCGATCAAAGAGAATATTGAGGTGTGTGTGCCAACCCGCGAATGTTCCGATACGATACTCTCTATCCTCAGGAAGTTTTTCATGGGTAAGAGTGAGTTCAATATTACCTTCAGATAATCTGCTGAGCTCAAACTTCACATTACCCCCCTCCCAATCAATGACGAGTAAAACCGGCTTTTTGACCTCCAGAATGGTGGCTGTTGATTTAAAACCATCCCCCACATCCTTATACTTATCCGGTGTGGGATCGGGAGTATCCGAAAATTGTGAGTTATTAAAGATCAGATCCATCTTGCCGTTAGGCTTTAATTCCGTAGGGCCTCCGGCAAACCACAACGATCTTTTGCGATCATCGACAAGATATTCCCATACCTGTTCTAAAGTTCCTGGTAGTATACGCTTAAATTGCAGCGTGTTGCCATCAATAAGTTTTCCAAATTCATTCATTTTGCTGAGTTTTCATTTGATGATTTATTGTCCTTTTTTAATTGTTCTTCTAAAGCGTCAAGTCGCTTATTCCAGAACTTTCTATACTGGTGAACCCAAAGAGCAATTTCGCCCAGATTATCAAGTCGGGCGTGACAGATTCGTTCCCTACCTTGCTTCTCGACCTTCAATAGACCGCATTCCTGCAATATACGGACGTGCTTGGCTACCGCCGGCCGGGAGATCTGAAAATTCGAGATCAGATCATTCAGATTAGAACTTTGATCTGATAAAATACTGATGATCTCCCTTCTTGTAGGATCAGCTATGGCCTGAAATACATCTCTTCTGATCATTGATATAAAACGGTTTGGTTTCAAATTAAATTAAAATTATTAACAAAACCAAATGGTTTCATTTATTTGAGTAAAGAGGCACTTCCATTAGCGTGAATTATCCGGGTCGTCGACTGGCAGTCGTGAGCTCGGTCGTTGACCGTTTCAAGCGGAGAAGGACCTAAAGGCATAGAATATCATGCGTGACCTGCGTCAGGACACAACTCTAAGGAATGACTATAAGCTCAGGCAGGCAGATCGTCCATGAATAAAGCATGCTGTGTGACCCTGAGTAGGTTAGGCCATGAAAAGCGGAGTTTGGTGATTAATATTCGTACCGCATGCCAATCAGTAAACCTTACTCAAACTACGGGAGCAATTGGAAGAATGATAACTAACTAATGGTTGTTAGGTCTTTTATCTTAATTTTGCAGTCCGTAATTCAAACACAGCCATTATGAATCAAGTGACGCCATATAAGCCTAAAAATAAAGTCAGGATAGTAACTGCGGCAAGCCTTTTTGACGGGCACGATGCGGCTATTAACATCATGCGCAGGATCATTCAGGCTACAGGTTGTGAGGTTATTCATCTGGGGCATGACAGAAGTGTGGAAGAAGTAGTAAATACTGCTATCCAGGAAGATGCCCAAGCCATTGCCATGACTTCTTACCAGGGAGGACACAATGAATATTTCAAGTATATGTACGACTTACTTAAGGAGCAAGGCGCTGAACATATAAAGATATTTGGTGGTGGAGGTGGTGTAATTTTACCTGACGAAATAAAAGAACTACACGATTACGGAATCACTAAAATTTACTCTCCTGATGACGGCCGGGCAATGGGCTTACAAGGCATGATTAATGACCTGGTAGAACGCAGTGATTTTGCAGTCGGAGAAAATCTAAATGGCGAAGTAGACCATGTCAAAGAAAAAGATTCGAAATCTATAGCCCGGTTGATATCAGCTGCTGAAAATTTCGCGGATGAAAGTAAAACTGAATTAACCAAAATACATAAGCTGGCAGAAAAAGTATCTACACCTGTTTTGGGTATAACAGGTACCGGAGGTGCCGGAAAATCATCTTTAGTTGATGAGCTGGTAAGACGGTTTCTAATTGATTTTCAAGATAAGTCTATTGCCATCGTATCCGTAGACCCTTCAAAGCGTAAAACGGGGGGTGCGCTCCTGGGTGATCGCATTCGTATGAACGCCATCAAGAATGAACGTGTTTATATGAGATCGCTGGCCACACGACAGTCTAACCTGGCCTTGTCAAAGCATGTGGATGAAGCCCTCCAAATTTTAAAAGCAGCCGAATATGATCTGATCATATTAGAAACTTCAGGAATAGGGCAGTCAGATACGGAAATTACTGATCATTCTGATGCAAGCCTGTATGTGATGACCCCTGAGTATGGCGCTGCCACACAGCTCGAGAAAATCGACATGCTCGACTTTGCAGATATTACAGCCATAAATAAGTTTGACAAACGTGGTGCTTTAGATGCTTTAAGAGATGTAAAAAAGCAGTTTAAGAGGAATCACAACCTTTGGGAAGTTAAAGACGATGACATTCCCGTGTTTGGCACAATAGCCTCACAGTTCAACGACCCGGGTATGAACCGCCTCTATGTTGAATTGATTGGAAAAATAGTGGAAAAAACAGGAGCTCCACTTCAATCTACTTTCGAGATTACCAACGAAATGTCTGAGAAGATCTATGTGATCCCTCCCAATAGAACCAGGTATCTCTCTGAAATAGCTGAAGGAAACCGCTCATATGATAACTGGGTAATGAGTCAAAAAGAGACCGCCGAGAAGCTCTACGGTCTGAAAAAATCAATTGCTACTTTACAGGACTCTATTGTTGAAGACAAAGACAGGCTTATTAAGGGACTTCAAGAAACCTATGAGCAAGTGGCGCTTGATCTTGATCCTAAAAACCAAAAGCTCATCGAAGGTTGGCACGAGAAGAAAAAACGCTACAAAGACCCTGTTTACACGTTTAAGGTTAGAGATAAAGAAATCAAAATTCAGACCCATAGCGAATCTCTGTCCTATAGCCAAATTCCTAAAGTGGCTTTGCCAAAGTACCAGTCTTGGGGTGATATCTTAAGTTGGAACCTTCAGGAAAACGTGCCGGGAGAGTTCCCCTATACCGCTGGTATTTATCCGTTTAAAAGGGAAGGTGAAGACCCTACTCGCATGTTTGCCGGGGAAGGTGGGCCTGAAAGAACCAATCGGCGGTTTCATTATGTCAGCTTAGCTATGCCTGCCAAGCGGCTTTCAACGGCGTTTGATTCTGTAACCCTGTATGGAAATGATCCGGGTTACAGGCCGGACATTTATGGTAAAATCGGAAATGCCGGAGTATCGATCTGCTGTTTGGATGACGCAAAAAAACTCTACTCGGGTTTCGACCTGGCCGACCCGAAAACCTCTGTTTCAATGACCATAAATGGTCCGGCTCCAATGCTACTCGGCTTTTTCATGAATGCGGCTATCGATCAGCAATGTGAGGTATACATAAAAGAAAATGGCTTGGAAAAAGAGGTGGAGAAAAAAATAACGGAGTTGTATAAAGGTAAGGACAGACCCACTTATCAAGGAGACCTTCCCGAGGGAAATGATGGACTGGGCCTTATGCTTTTAGGGGTAACCGGAGATCAGGTACTGCCTGCTGATGTATATTTAAAGATAAAATCGGACACTCTTAAAGCGGTAAGGGGTACCGTTCAGGCAGACATACTTAAAGAAGATCAAGCGCAGAACACATGCATTTTCTCCACTGAGTTCGCATTGAGATTAATGGGTGATGTACAAGAATATTTTATTCAGCAAGGTGTAAGAAACTTTTATTCGGTTTCCATATCTGGTTATCACATAGCAGAAGCCGGCGCCAACCCGATTACTCAACTCGCTTTTACACTGGCTAATGGCTTTACTTATGTAGAGTACTATTTGAGCAGAGGTATGGATATTAACCGGTTCGCTCCTAACCTATCCTTCTTCTTTTCCAACGGGATTGATCCTGAATATGCGGTAATAGGTCGAGTGGCCAGGAGAATTTGGTCAAAAGCCATGCGAGAAAAATACAATGCCGATGCCAGATCGCAAATGTTGAAGTATCATATTCAGACCTCAGGCCGTTCGCTGCACGCACAGGAAATTGACTTTAATGATATTCGCACTACTTTACAGGCGCTTTACGCGATATACGATAATTGTAACTCTCTTCATACCAATGCCTACGATGAGGCAATAACTACTCCTACCGAGGAGTCTGTAAGAAGGGCGATGGCCATTCAGCTCATCATAAATAAGGAGTTGGGACTGGCCAAGAACGAAAACCCTCTTCAAGGATCGTTCATCATTGAAGAACTTACAGACCTTGTAGAAGAAGCAGTTTTGGTCGAATTTGAAAGAATAACTGAACGTGGAGGAGTATTAGGCGCTATGGAAACTATGTATCAACGTAGTAAAATCCAGGAAGAAAGTTTGCACTACGAGACGCTGAAACATACAGGAGAATACCCGATAGTTGGTGTTAATACATTCTTAAGCTCTAAGGGTTCGCCTACCGTTATTCCGCAAGAAGTAATAAGAGCTACCCCTGAGGAAAAGGAATATCAAATTAAGATGGTTGAGTTATTGCACACCAACAATACCGAAAAAGCCGGCGAACAGATTAAGGGAGTTCAACAAGCTGCTATACAAAACAAAAACATATTTGAGGCTCTTATGGAGGCTTGTAAGGTGTGCTCTCTTGGCCAGATCACAACCTCATTATTTGAAGTAGGGGGTCAATACAGAAGAAATATGTAGCTAGTTTAGGTAGAAAGTATCTTTTTGACTCAGTTCTTGCTCAAGAACAAACCTCCTAAATTGGAGCCGTTCTTTCACAAAAGAATTTCGTTTATCAACGGTCAGTAGTTTTAGGTACTTTAATCTATCGTGTGTATCTAAATCGAGTTCATTTGCTACATCGTGAATATTATATTGCTTTTGTTCCAATTTGATTCTACGGAGCTCCATATATTCCTCAAACTCTTCTTTAAGTGGAGCAGACACTCCTACTTCGTCCATAGCATTTAAGAAAAAAACTTCCCCACCTGGGT
This sequence comes from Bacteroidota bacterium, assembly GCA_038750705.1. Classification (GTDB taxonomy): domain Bacteria; phylum Bacteroidota; class Bacteroidia; order Cytophagales; family Cyclobacteriaceae; genus Fulvivirga. The sequence goes on along the minus strand of JBCDHA010000163.1, from coordinate 1,985 downwards.
AAAGTTTGCCAGAAAGACGCGGATAAAATTTTGAAAGTATGAAAGTATCGATACATTTAACTACTATATCAGATTCTCCAGTGTCATACTTCTTAATTACCGATTCTAGCTGCACCAGAGATCCGATTCTACTTTTGTTCGTATCATGTGCATAAAGAATACCGAAGTCTATTTCCTTCTCTTCCGCATCCAGCAAAAGCTCTCTATACCGCATTTCAAATATGTGCAACGGTATATGTTCCCCTGGCAAAGGCAATATGTTCAAAGGGAAAATTGGAATTCTTGTTAATTCTTCCACTACATATGTCAACACTTATATGAGGTTTATGTTTGCACATTTTTTGAAAGTAAATTGGGGATTAGCATGAAAGTATATAGTTTGGTTCTATTAGGTCGCTTTTGACCTTTTCACAAATGAGAAGAAGCTTCAATATTGAACCTCTATCAATCATTGATAAAGTATCGCCTGTCACGATATTCAAGGCCGATAAGGCCGGTAAGTGCGTTTATGTTAATCAAAAATGGAGTGAGATATCGGGCTATTCGGTCGAGGAGACCCTTGGAGATGGATGGATTAATGCCGTTCATCCCGAAGACCGCGAGAGAACACGAAAAAAATGGAAACCGAATACAGAGAACAATGTATCTCATACGGAATACCGCATTATAACAAAGCAAGGTGATATTAAGTGGATAGTGGCAAGAGTAGCAGCAGAAATTTCTGAGGACAGTAAGATTATCGGTTATATCGGTTCTGCAACAGATATTACGGAAAGAAAATTAGCCGAACAAGCCCTGCAAGAGAGTGAAGAAATGAACCGTAAACTGGTTGAAAACTCTCCAAACGCCATAGTGATCCAGGACCTGGGTACAAAAATTGTTTTTGTAAATAAAAAAGCCCTCGAACTTATGGGTGCGGAATCTGAGGATGAAATCTTAGGCAGATCTTCTAAAGATTTTATTTTTCCGGAAGACCAAGCTGGGATAGCGACCCGTTTCAAGCATATAGTTTCCACGGGGCAACGTGGAGAGCCGTATGTATTTGGTATACAGGGTTTGAGAGGGCACTCATTTATCGGTGAATCCATAGCTGTACCGTTTCAATGGAAGTCAAAAAAAGCTGTCTTACTGGTAATAAGAGATATAACCGCACAAAAGGAAAATCTTGAGCGACTTGAAGATTCAGAAAAAAAGTTAAGGCAATTTATTATAGACGCTCCCGTATCAGTTGCTATGTTTGATAAGCAAATGAACTATATCGGCTGTAGTGATAGGTGGCTGAAAGATTGGTGGAAAAAAGATGAAGCAATTTCTCCGGAGTCTATAATAGGGAAAAATCACTATGTCCTTTTTAATAATGTTAGTGATTATTGGAAAAAATCACACAAAAGGGTGCTGGTGGGCGCCTATGAGGTAAACGAGGAAGATTTCTTTGTAGATGAAAAAGGTGAAAATCATTGGTTACGTTGGGAAGCAAGGCCCTGGTATAAAAAAGGCAATGAGGTGGGTGGGGTTATAATATTTACGGAATTCATTACCAAAAGAAAAAAGGCTGAACAAAATTTAAAGGTCTTGGCCGATAGATTAATGAAATCAAACGAAGAATTGCAGAAATTCGCTTACATTACTTCTCATAACCTACGTGCACCTATAGTTAATCTGGATACTCTACTTGGTTTTTATGATCCGAAAAAGGCTAATTCTCCAGATAATCAGGAAATTTTTAATAAAATATTGATTTCTGTAGATCAACTCAAATCCAGCCTAAACGATTTAATAAAGCTTGTAGACACCAAAGAGGCGAAAATAGCGCGAACGACCAAAGTCAGCTTTTTAAAGGTTCTCAACCAGGTTAAAAGAGGGCTTGAAACGCAAATAGCTGCAGAAAAAGCAGATCTCAAATACGACTTTGATGATGCACCTACTGTAATATTTGAAGCTAGCATTCTTGAGAGTATTTTACAGAACTTAATTACCAATGCACT
>JBCDHA010000162.1:0-7558 GCA_038750705.1 Bacteroidota bacterium | reverse complement strand
TCAAGAAGTCGCTGTTCATAAGAGTAATCGGCGATTTCTTTGTTTATTCTGTTATTCTGAATGATCCGGTTGATATTAAACCCATTAAATAACGTAAAACTGGCATTGAACCCATAAGACATATCGGTGGTATTGCTTTCAAAAGAGAATCCAACGGCGCGTTCGGTTTCCGAGTAACTGTAACCCGCGAATACTGATAAATTGGGCAAGCGATCCGAACGGGAAGCTTTCTCCTGCAATGCGGCTATTTCCATGGCACGCCTGAAAACATCTACCTCTTTATTCCCTGTTTCAATATTATTTAGTAAATCATCCAGTGTTACGGACTCGTCAATCTCTAAGGTGTATTCTATTTCGAAAGAGGTGTTTTCACGAATCCCTATTTGTCGGAGTAATTCCAGTTTTTGAGCGTTCAGTATTTGCTTCTGGTTTAGAATATTAGTTTGGTCAGTATTGTAATCGACCTGTGCTTGCAAATACTCGAGTTTTGATCCTTTTCCCAGTTCGTATTTATCTTTGGCAATTTTCAGGCGTTCTTCGGATAGTTCCAGGTTACTGTTTAACAGTTTTAGCCGTTCCTTTTCAAGAGATACTAAAAAGAAATTGGTGGATACATTATAGATAACAGTTTCAATAGAGAACTCTAATGCTGACTTGGATTGCAGACTCTGTGTTTCAAGCAGATCTCTATTGACAAACATGCGGGTACCATCGAAAAGCGTCCAATTCAGATTGGCGCCAATACTGGTAGAACTATTTTCCTGGTTATCAATGTCTCGTACATCCCCACCTACGATCTGCTCGCCATTGACCTGAGAGTTATTTTGATTAGCGTCCAAGGTCAGAATAGGAAGAAAGCCTGCGTTACCCAGTGTATTGTTATTAGTAGCAATTTCTTGGTTGCTTCTTGCTATTTTGATACCATAGTTGTTTTCTAAAGCTAAATCAATGGCGCTCTCAAGAGTCATGATTTCCTGACCGTAACCAGCTGAGATCAGGGTAATGAAAAGCACACTTAAAGCAGTTCTCATACCCTTGCCATTCTTTTCTGTGTACTCGTAATAAACGTATACACTGCCGGGATTACAAACAAGGTCAAAATAGTGGCGAATAACATACCGCCGATAACAGCGATACCCATACTTACCCTGCTTTCAGCACCTGCGCCCAGGGCCAGCGCTATGGGTAAAATACCCAGTATCGTAGAAAGAGAGGTCATCAATATGGGTCTGAACCTCGACTTGGCCGCATCTACAATCGCTTCATTGATGTTTAGGCCTTGTGCTTTGCGCTGATTAGCGAATTCTACAATTAGAATACCATTTTTCGTGACTAGCCCTATGAGCATGATTATGCCTATTTGGCTGAAGATGTTCAGTGTTTCGCCAAAAACGTAAAGCGATAATAAAGTACCGGCCAAAGCAAGTGGTACCGTAAACATAATGATCAAAGGATCCCTAAAGCTTTCAAATTGGGCGGCCAAAACTAAGTAGATCAGGACAAGAGCAAAGGCAAAAGCGAAGTACAGATTACCGGAACTCTGTTTGAATTCCAGGGAAGTCCCAGTCAAGGCTGTGCTAAACGAACCGTCAAGCACTTCCTTTGCTACCTTATCCATCGTATCAATACCATCGCCTAAGCTGTATCCCGGTTTTAGGCTGGCGGACACGGTAGCGGAAGCAAAACGATTATAGCGGTAAAGCTGTGGTGGTGTAGTACGTTCACTGAGCCTTACCAGGTTGTCCATCTGTACAAGCTGGTTGTCATCGTTTTGCACATAAATACTTTTTAGGTCTAAGGGATCATCCCGGTCTTCGCGTTCTACCTGACCGATGATCTGGTATTGCTTACCGTCTTTTATAAAATAGCCGAAACGCTGTCCACTGAGTGATAGCTGTAACGTTTGAGCTACATTTCGTACAGAAACGCCCAAATCTCGTGCTTTATCTCTATCTATTTCTATGCTTATCTCGGGCTTGTTAAATTTCAGATCCACATTCACGAAGTCAAAAACCCCGGTGTTATTAGCGGCCTTTAAAAAGTCGGGGATCGCTGATTGAAGTTTGTCAAGATTGGGCGCCTGGAGTACATATTGCACAGGTAAACCACCGCGCCTGTTTCCAATAGTCTGAGGTTCTGATACGAATGCCCGGGCTCTGGTGTTCCTACTGACGCGCGGTTTTATGTCTTCCACAATCTTCTTTTGAGATCTGGATCTTTCCGAAGCATCCACTAAGTTAATAACGGCGAAACCAGAGTTAACACTAGAAGAGGCGCCGAAGCCTGGAGATGTTATCGTTAAAATGGACTCGTTTTCAGGGACAGCTTCTTTTACCAGTTGATTTACCTGATCCATATAAAAATCCATGTATTCGAAAGTGGCTCCTTCCGGACCTGTGGCATAAATTCTGAAATTACCCCGGTCTTCCACAGGAGCTAATTCCTGTTGGATATTGGTATTAAGCAAATAAATAGCCGCTGCGGAAATAATAATGATCACGAAAGCCATCCAGCGCACTTTCATAAAACCGGATAGGAGTTTGGCATAAGTTTCGTTCAACCAAATGAAGAATGGTTCAGTCTTCTCATAGACCCATTGTTTTTTCTGTCTTTTCTTGAGCATACTGGAGCTCAGCATAGGAGTGAGGGTCAGCGCTACGAAACTCGAAATAATTACCGCGCCGGCCACGGTCACTCCAAATTCCCTGAATAACCGGCCTGTTAAACCCTCCAGGAAGACGATTGGAAAAAAGACCGAGGTCAATGCCACGGTGGTGCTTATTACTGCAAAGAATATTTCTTTGGCCCCCTTTTTACCGGCTTCATGTGGTTCCTGCCCGTTTTCAATTTTAGTATAGATGTTTTCCAGTACCACAATGGCATCGTCCACCACAAGGCCTATAGCCAGAACGATGCCCAACAGAGTCAAAACATTGATCGAAAAACCAAACGCATACATCAAAAAGAAAGAGCCTATCAAACTAATGGGTACGGTAATAATAGGAATGAACGTGGTGCGCCAGTCCCTTAAAAAGGCGAATATGATCAGGGCAACCAGCCCAAATGCAATGTAAATGGTCTGTTCCACCTCAGCGATGGATTCGGTTATATATTCCGTATTGTCAAAGGAGATTTGAGTTTCAATATCGCCCGGCAGGTTTTTCCTAATGTTCTCCAATCGTTCATAGAACTCTTCTGATATTTCCAAATTATTCGTGCCAGGTTGTGGTGTGAGCACCACAATCACCATTGGAACGCCATTGTTTTTCAGAATAGTCCTTGCGTTTTCAGGATAGAATTCGGCTCTTCCAATATCTCTGAAACGCGTCACGCCATTATCATCTTCTTTAATAATCAGGTCGTTATATTCTTCTGGTGTATTCAGGCGGCCTAACGTTCGAACGGAGAGTTCGGTGGTACTGCCTTCAATCCGGCCTGAAGGTAACTCCAGATTTTGAGCGCCCACTGCATCAAAAACATCGAGTGGGGTTACACGATATGCGGCTAACTTGTCAGGGTCCATCCATAAACGGATTGAATACCGTTTACTACCCCATATTCTGACTTCACTTACCCCGGCTATGGTCTGAAAGTTTTCTTTAAATACATTGCTGGCCAGTTCGGTCATTTCAAGCAGATTGCGCTGCTTGCTAAAGACCCGTACTCCCATAATAGGTGAGGCATCCGCGTCAGATTTACTTACTACAGGTGGCTCTGCATCAGGGGGTAAATTACGTATGGCCCGTGATGTTTTGTCCCTCACGTCATTCGCGGCTGCCTCCAGGTCGCTATCCAGGTTAAACTCAACGCGTATCGTGCTGCGCCCGTCGCGTGAGGTGGAAATCAATGATTTGATGCCTGCTATGCCATTGATGGATTCTTCCAGTGGTTCTGTAATTTGAGTTTCGATGATCTCTGCATTGGCACCCGCATAACTTGTAGACACCGTAATAATAGGTGGGTCTACGCTGGGGTATTCGCGCACTCCTAAGAAGTTAAAACCTACTACACCCATTATAATAATGAGTAGGCTCATTACTATGGCCAATACCGGACGATCTATACTTATACTCGAAAGACTGCTCATTATTCTACCTGAAGATTAATATCTACTTCCATTCCGGGGCGTAACTGTAGAATACCGGTGGTAATGACGGTATCGCTATCAACAAGCCCTGTGGTAACCTGAATTTTATCGGCTGTTCTTAAACCCGTGGTTACTTCTTTACTGGCCACTTGACCATTGGCAAAAACGTACACCTTTTTACCGTTTAGTTCAGGTATAATGGCTTCGGTGGGAATCATGATGGCCTCTTCAACAGTTGAGATAGTTAAATTGACGCGTGCAAATTGGCCCGGAAGAAGTTTGTTTTCTGAATTATCACTAACGGCTCGTACCTTTATTGACCGGGTTTCCGGATCAATTTGTGGCTCAATGGCATAAATGGCCCCTTCAAAAGACTCGTCAAATGCATCAACAGTAAAACTAATTTGATCCCCTATATTCAACTCCGAAATATACCTGCCAGGGATACTGAAATCAACTTTGATAGGATCAATACTATATATGGTAGCTATCAAGTCTGATGGACTAATGTAGCTTCCTTCGCTTATTTCCCGGAGACCTACGGTACCGCTAAAAGGAGCTCTTATTTTGTGCTTTTCAATCTGTACCTGATTAATTTTTATCTCTGCAATTGAAGTTTGAAGTGTTGTTAAAGACGTTTCATACTCTTCTGTGCTAATTGCTTCTTTGGCTAAAAGCTGTTTTTGGCGATACTCAATATCTTCATTCAGTTTCTTCATGTATTGAAGCTTTTCAAGCTCAGCCTTAAACTCATCGTCGTTAAGTTCTACGAGAAGCTGGCCCTTTGAAACTTTCTGTCCTTCCTTAAAAAGGATACGACGTACAACACCCGATACCTCACTTTTAAGTTCTACGGATTCATTTGCAGCCAGCGACCCTGTTATTCTGAGGTCATTGTTCAGTTTTTTGGACTGTGCTATCACCGCTACTACCTCTAACTTGTTGCTTTCAGGCGTCGAGATCGTGTTCTCTTCAGGTGTTTTACTCTCCTTATCTAACCTTGGAATGATTATAAACCCCAAGCATATTATAACTATAATCGCTATTACGATCTTTGTGCTACTCTTCATGAACTACGCTTATAAATGCAAAACTCATGTTTATCGTTTAAACATGAGTTTTAGATTTTATAAAAGGAATGAACAGAGGATAGGGGGTAAACCTATCTCGATATTTGTCTAGGCTACGACTACTTTGGTGATTTTATCTCCGGCCCGGATTTCGTCAATTACCTCAAGACCTTCTACTACTTTTCCAAAGCAGGTATGATTTCTATCCAAATGAGCCGTGTTATTTCTACCGTGGCAAATGAAGAACTGGCTACCTCCTGTATTTCTTCCTGCATGGGCCATTGAAAGCACGCCCCGGTCGTGGTATTGATTATCGCCCTCTAACTCACAGTCAATGGAATAACCCGGCCCCCCGGCGCCTGTTCCATCCGGACAACCACCTTGAATAACAAAATCAGGAATGACGCGATGGAAGGTAAGGCCATTGTAAAAGCCACTTTCCGCAAGTTTTACAAAGTTATCAACGGTATTCGGAGCATCCTTTTCGTAAAACTCCACCTTCATAGTTCCTTTTTCTGTAACGATCTCTGCAGTTCTCATTTGATTATATTTTTTGCAAACCTATTAAAATTATTGAATCATTGCACACCTAATAAAGAATATACCTATGCTAAGTCCAACTACTAAAATGAAGCTCATAAACTGGTGGCCACCAATGCTGGGAACCGGTATTACTTTACGCAAAATAGCGAAAGATATGCGGCGTTTTGAGGTAGACATGAAATTGAGATGGTATAATCGAAACCTGGTTGGTATTCACTATGGTGGTTCACTCTATTCTATGTGCGACCCCTGGTACATGTTTATCCTTACGGCGAATCTCGGTCGCGGGTATGTGGTGCTGGATAAGGCTGCTAACGTCCGCTATTTAAAGCCAGGCAAAGGAAAGCTGACTTGTATTTTTGAGGTCTCTCATGAACAGATTGAACAAATTAAGTCTGAAATCGACCAAATAGGCAAGAAGGACTATACTTTCTTATGCGAGGTGAAAAATAAAGAGGGTGAGGTGGTTTGCGAAGTTGACAAAATCGTGTATGTAAGAAAAAAAGATTTCGATTGGGATAAACTCAAAAATCAAGGGTGAGTTGAAATGTCAACGGTTTTTTTTCTTCATGCTCTTCAACTTCATGGTTAAGGTTGGATATCGATAAGCCTAGTAATCGGATTCCTTTGGTCATAGGTATTTCATGCACTACTTCTGTAATAAGCTTCTTCACCTGGTTTTCATTTTCAATCCAGTAGTCTACGGTTTTACTGCGTGTGATTATCTGAAAATCTTCATACTTCGCCTTTATAGTAAAAGTTTTACCTTTTGTATTAGAGCCTGACATTCTCCTGGTCAGGGTTGCCTTCATGGATTCAAGTTTCTCAAGTACCTCTTCCAGAGTTATGACATTCTTAGAAAAAGTATTTTCAGCGCCTAAACTCTTCCTGATTCGGTCAGGATTAACGGGCCGGTCATCTTCTGCTCTGGCAATCCTGTAGTAGTACCTTCCTGATTTTCCGAACCTGCTTACCAGATCGATTTCGCTCCATTGTTTGAGATCAGATCCATGGTGGATACCCATTTTATGCATTTTTTCGGCGGTTACTTTTCCGATACCAAAAAACCGTTCGATAGGAAGCCTTTCTACATAAGCTACGGCTTGTTCGGGAGGGATAAGAAATATGCCATCGGGCTTATTCACGTCGGAAGCTGTTTTTGCCAGGAATTTATTTATGGAAATGCCTGCGGAAGCCGTAAGGTGTGTAATTTCTTTAATCCGTTGCTTTATCTCTTTGGCTATTAACGTGGCAGAAGGCAGCCCCTTTTTATTAGTGGTTACATCCAGATAGGCCTCATCCAATGAAAGAGGCTCCACCAAGTCAGTATAGGTATAGAAAATGCTTCTAATCTGATCGGAGACCTGCTTGTAAGCGTCAAAACGTGCTTTAACAAAAATAAGATCGGGACATTTTCGGGCAGCAATTTTAGAAGGCATGGCCGACCTTACGCCGAATTTGCGAGCCTCGTAGCTGGCGGCTGCCACTACACCACGATCTGAGCTGCCGCCAACGGCCACAGGTTTACCCTTAAGGTCTGGATTGTCACGCTGCTCAACCGAGGCATAAAACGCGTCCATATCTATGTGTATGATCTTTCTAATAAGGCTTCGGCATTTTCATTTGATTTCCTCTCAACCCGATTTATCTGCCATTCATCGAACAATTTATAAAAATCTGTCTTCCCGTTATAGTTTTATCGAAAACCAGCAAACATGTTTATCGAAAGACCACAGATCGATGATGTTTTGGGCATCTGCTCGCATGATCATTTTAATTTATTATTAATCGCCGAAAATACGGAAATTGACATTGATCAGCTTGTTAAAAAGGCTGATAAGCAAGGCTATAGCATAGC
>JBCDHA010000161.1:0-7579 GCA_038750705.1 Bacteroidota bacterium | reverse complement strand
GGCTTCAACACGCGGGTCATGTCGGCCTCTACCAGGGCGATATCTGCATTGCCGGCAAGCTTGACCGTACAACGGACATTATCCGATGCCCAATCCAATCGGGTCAAATGCGACTCCCAGTTGATTAAAAATTCAAACTGTAAAGAACTCTTTGGTGAGATATCTTCAAAGACGGCCGTTATTTCCAGGTCAAACCTGTTTTCATAACGTATGGTTTTTCCAACGGCCTCTTCCGGGCTATTAAAGAATAGTAAAGCCATTTTTCTTGATATGGCAATACTACTGTACTCAGTTAATGCTGTGGACGGGTTGCCAACCAATAATGGGTAGCTAAATACCTTAAAAAAGTCTTCGCTGGCCCGAGATCCATTTAGCTTAAATTTTTTATCACCTATTTGAAACGTCTCTGCATGCCCCCAGGGCAGTTCATATCCTGTGGCATAAAAGACAATAGATTCTATACTTGGAACGGTTTTTTCTACCTCAGCGATGGGTATGTAGTTCCTTTCTTCTTCATAGCCTACGCTGGTATTATAAGTTCCATGAGTCTCTCCATTTGCGGTGACGATTTGGTAGGCGGAGTATATATTTTCATCATGAAAGTTATCAACACTCACTTCGTCATTCACCCAAAGAAAGATAAGTACAAAGCAGGTTAACCCCAGGGATAACCCTGATATGTTAATGAATGAGAACGCTTTTTGATTGGTAATATTCCGCCAGGCGATTTTTATGAAATTGTTGAGCATACCGTAGTCATTTGAATTAGAAGAACTGTTTATTGGTCGTATTATTCCAGGTCGAAAAAGCCTTATTACGTCTTTCGTGAATCTCCATTTAGCCAAGCTCACCCCCTTTTTTTGAGCCATTTTTTCAAATCTTTCAATTAGGTCCCCTTCGAGATCTTCAACATAATCAGGATGGCAGTACCACCGAAAGAAGCGCAACCAGAATTTGGGAGGAGGGTCAGCCATATTGTTTGTTTTTGGAATGAAAAAACCCCCAGTCCCTAAAGGGGGCCCCTCCTGATTTGAATTCTGATAATGAAAAATCAGTTTCACCCTTTAGGGCCGGGGTAAAAGGCGAATTTTGCGCCATATCTATTCCTCCCTTTAGGGCCAGGTTAAAAGACTGATTTTGTACCATATCAATTCCTCTGCTATCTGCCTGACAGGCAAGTTTTAGGACTGAGGTAGAGGATTGATTCACGAACATCTTTTTTTGGTTTATTTTTTAGTTGTGTCCATTCTGTTTATCAAGAGGTTACATGTGTCAGCAATCACATATGTTAAGCCATTTTCAACTTCACCATTAGTAAATCTCAGCCCCGAAATTTTATTTGATTTTAATTCTTGCCAAAGCATTTTTTCGTACTGCGTCATACTCAATCGCAGCATTTTGGCTTTTTCGAAAATAGCTGGGTTAGCACCATAAAGCATTGTTCTCCTATCTGTCATACCAACCCTATTCATTTCGTAACGAATCTATAGGGTTGCTAACAGCCGCTTTAATGGACTGAGAACTCACCGTTAACAGTGAGAGAGCGAAAGTGCCTAACCCGGCAATTGCAAAAATCCACCATTTTATCTCTACGCGATAAGAAAAGTCTTGTAACCATTGCTCCATAAAAAACCAGCCAATAGGCGCAGCGATCAATAGGCTTATCAAGGCCAGCTTTAGGTATTGTGTAGAAATCATGGTTATAATTCGGGCTACGGATGCGCCTAGCATCTTTCTGATCCCGATCTCTTTGGTTCGTTGACTGGTGGAGTACGCGGCCAGCCCAAACAGGCCTACGGAAGCTATGAGTATAGCAATCAGGGTAAAGAATCCAAACAACTCTCCGGCTTGTATTTCGGATTTGTAAAGCCGGTCATAGTGCTCGTCTAAAAACTTAAAATTAAACGGGTAGGGCGAGTACTCCTTCATACTTTTTTCAAGATACGTCAAGGTTTCGATGATATTTTCAGGATGGACTTTCACACCCATGTAGCTTACATATTCATTTCGTAGCATCATCATTAAAGGCATAATAGGTAGGTGCAATGAGTTCATGTGAAAGTCGTTAACCACACCCACAACAGTCATCGCCTCACCATCGCTATAATAGAATTGCTTCCCAACAGCATCTTGAGGCGTCCAACCTAATTCTTTGGCTGCGGTCTCGTTGATGATTCTGCCCGATTCCTTATCGGATGCTATCTCGGTTGAAAGATTTCTTCCCGCGATAAGATCTATGTCGAAAACCTCCAGGTAGTCGGGGTCGATACGCGCTCTTTGTATGGCCAGTTCACCTTCGCCTGGTTTACCGCGTACAGTAGTACTACTTCTGATATAGGTGGGCAGACGTTCGGTAGATGACACGGCTAGAATACTAGGGTTCTGCAACCATTCTGTTTTTAGTTGATCTACATGTGCAAAAAGTTTTCTGTCATCAATACTAATGGCAATGATGTGGTCCTTTTGATATCCTAACTCTTTATCCTGAATAAATTGAAACTGCTGGTACATTACGAGGCTGCTAATAATTAGCACCACAGCCACGGCGTATTGCGCCACAACCAACAAGTTCTGAAGTTTTATGCCTGAATATTTATTAATGACTTTTCCCTTAATAGCATTTACAGGCTCTATTGATGAAATAATAAATGCCGGGTAGCTGCCTGAGATGACCCCGATGATCAAGACCAAAAGCGGTAACCCAATATATAGCCAAGCGCCAAGTGATTCAATAGTCAATGGTCTTTCTATCCAACCTGAGAATAGGGGAAGGAGAATTATAGTCAGCGCAAAACCTAATACCAGAGCTAAAAAAGAGATCAATAGGGATTCACTTAAGAACTGGATCATAAGTTGCTTCTTGCGAGCGCCAATGACTTTTCTAAGCCCGACTTCCTTGGCCCTTTTTATAGATCTGGCCACCGCTAAGTTGATATAATTGATACAGGCAAGTGACAACACTAATATGGCTATGACGGAAAATAATTTGATGTAGTCAGGATTGCCTTTTAGACCAATATCACTATTAATATTTGTTGTCAGATGCAAGTCCTTTAATGAACCCAGGCGATAGCTTACATCAAAAAGGTAGTTCTTATTTTCTCTTTGAAGTCCGTCAAACATGCGTTGAATATTGGCTTCTAATGACTTGATATTAGCGCTTTCAGCGACTGAGAGGAAGGTGAAAAAAGAATTGCTAAACCAACTTGCTTGCTCTAACTCGCTCTGGTAAAAGCTGGATGCACTCAGGTTTGTTAAATAGGAAAATTTCAATGAGCTGGTCTCCGGTAGATCTTCGATTACCGCAGTAACAGTAAATGTAAAGTCTCTGCGAAAGGTGATTTGTTGTCCTATGGGATCAGTATTATTGAATATTTTTTGTGCCAGAGATTCTGTGAGAACGATGGATTCAGGTCCTTGTAATGCTGTTGACGGGTTGCCAGATATAAATGACAAGGGAAAAACATTGAAGAACTGATCGTCAGCCCATAGCCCTCGTTCTTTATAATGCTTATCGTCAAAGCTGATAAGAGCGGATTGACCTTGTAGGGTGGTGGCGTATTCAATTCCGGGAAAATCAGCTCTTAGTTTAGGTGCCAATAAAGCAGGTGTTACTGCGAACAGATCTGACCCGCCCGACATATTTCCAGTTTGTTTTTGATAAACCCGGTAGATTTTGTTAGTAGTATCATAAAAACGATCATAAGACAGCTCATGATGAACGTAGAGAAAGACGATCAGGAAACAGGTTATTCCTATGGATAACCCACCGATATTGATGGAAGAATAAAGTTTTTGGTTCAATAGGTTCCTCCAACTGATTTTAAAATAATTTTGTAGCATACCGTAGCTGTTTAGTTTATCCGTCCCTCCTAGGGGTTTAATAATCCCAGGCCTGAAAAGCCTGATTACGTCTTTCGCAAACTTCCATTTTGCAGATCGAACGTCTTTTTCTTCTGTGCTCTTATAAAACCTTTCAAGCAGGTCTCCTTCCAGGTCTTCCATATAATCCGGATGGCAATACCAGCGGAAGAAGCGCAACCAGAATTTGGGAGGAGGGTTAGCCATATTGTTTGTTTTTGGAATGAAACAACCCCCAGCCCCTGAAGGGGTGCCAACTTAATTCGAATTCTGATAATGAAAAATCAGTCTCACCCTTTAGGGCCGGGGTAAAAGATGGATTTTGCGCCATATCTATTCCTCCCTTCAGGGTCGGGGTAGAGAATTGATTCAATATGAAAGCCATAACCTTCATTTACTCAGCTTTTAAACTCTCTACAGGATTCGCCAATGCCGCTCGAATCGACTGGTAGCTAACTGTGGACAGCGTAACCATCAAAGCGGCGAGTCCTGAAAAAGCAAAAACCCACCAGTTTAACTCCATCCTGTATTGGTAGTCCTGGAGCCAATCATCCATAAAGTAATAACCAAGAGGAATAGAAATAAAAGCGGCAACAATCACCAGCTGTACAAAGTCTTTCGATAGCATTTTCCAAAGACTGAATATGGAAGCGCCAATGACCTTTCTGATGCCAATTTCTTTAGCCCGTTGTTCAGCCATAAACGCGGCCAGGCCGAATAGGCCAAGACAGCTAATAAAAATGGCTAACGCGGTGAATATACCTATTAAGGTGGCCACCTGCTCTTCAAAAGCATATTTTTCGGCGAATTCGTCATCAGCAAATGTATATTCAAAAGGAGTTTCAATGTTATATTTATTAAAGGCACTTTCTACTTTTTCTATCGCATTAGATATGCTGGACTGAGGACTAACCCTGACATGTATTAGCTTTAAGCGCTTTTCTGATGCAATGGTAAAAGCAGTTTGATTAGTGGGTGAATAGGCAGACTGAGAAAGCATATTTTCCACAACACCGATAACTTTAAAATCCCGGCCGTAAAACCTTATGATTTGACCCACTGGATTTTCTAATCCCATGTAATCAACAGCGGCCTGGTTTAAAATCATTGCGGACGAGTCAGAGGTGATGTCCTGGGAAAAGTCACGCCCCTCAATGATATTCCACCCAACTGTTTTGCCGAAATCATGACTCACCGCTCCACGATAAATATGCGGTTGCATATCAGGATCTTTCCCTTCCCATTCATAACCTCCATCCGAGGGCCAAATATTGGTTACGGTAGTTTCCGAAACTGATACTTTAGCGATTGAGTTACTTTCTTCCAATTCGTTTCGGAAGCGTTCGAAATTTCCCCTTACTTCCTCTGTTTTGATAGGAATATTAATGAGTCCGTTTAAATCGTACCCTATAGGGCGGTCTTTGGCATATTGTATTTGCTGATAGACCACGGTAGTGCCAATGATCAGCGTGATGGACACAGTGAACTGAACCACCACCAATACCTGGCGAGGTAATGCCGCACGCCTGCCTAGTCTAAAGGAGCCTTTTAGCGCTTTGCTCGGATTAAAACCTGAAAGATATAAGGCGGGATAACTGCTTGAAATAAGTGTTATAAGCAAGATGCTGCCTAGAATAAGTAACCAAAAAGTGGAATTGAACCAGTGCATAGCAATGCTTTTCTCAGAAATAGAATTAAACCAGGGAAGGCTCATGTGGGTAAGTAAAAGGCTGACAATAATGGCCAATGAAACCACGATAAAAGATTCTATAAAAAACTGTCCGGCCAGCTGGGCCCTTTTTGATCCGATAACTTTCCTTACACCTACTTCTTTGGCCCGTTTTTGTGAACGGGCAGTGCTGAGGTTCATAAAATTGATGCAAGCCAGGAGTAGAACAAAAACACCAATTAAACCAAATTGCCAAACGTACTCAATGCGACCACCGGTGTTTACTCCATTTTCGAAAGTGGAGTATAATCGCCATTTTGACATGGGAAACACCAATAATTCAGGTTTGAATTTGGCGCCAAAATCATCGGGTAATATATTCTTGGCCTTCACATCCCTGACGGCTGATGATGCCTGATCAATACTTACATTATCGGCTAATGTCACGAATACCTGCAGCCAGTTATTTCCCCAGCCCATGTAGGTTCCTCCTGCACTGTATAAGTCTGTCCCACCGCCTGTTAAAATGTCAAGAGGGGCAATAAAGTCTAATTCACCTTTGAAGCTGTCAACGGCAGTTAAATCTTCGTAAACACCGGTTACTTTAAGCTCTCTACCGTTGTCAACCTTTAGTATCTCTCCAATAGCTTCTTTATCTCCGAAGAATTTTTTTGCAGTTGAAGATGAGATTAAGATTGTGCTGGCGTTGTCAAATGAGGTTCTTGTGCCCTGAAGCATGGTTAATGAAAGCAACTCGGGACCCTGTTCATCCATGTAACAACCGGTAACATTGAAGCCTTTGTCATCAAGAGCTAAAATGGAATTATAAGGGAAAGAGGACGTAACGATGTGATCGAAATAATTGCTGTAGTTCGTCTTAAGCTCCCGGCCTAACTGGTAAGACTGGCTGCTCCAGGTGCCCGTTTCGCCATTGACCGTATTATGCTGAAGCACAGCCGCTATTTTGTCATAGTTTTCGTAATGTGTATTGAATGAGAACTCATCAAAAATCCATAGCCCTATTAGAAGAGCTATGGTTACTCCCAAGGACAGACCACCAATGTTTAGAAGAGAATAACCTTTGTTCTTGGCAAGATTTCTCCATCCAATAGTTATATAGTTTTTTAACATGCCGTAGTTATTTAGTTTATTGTATCCTTCAAATGGTCGTATAATGCCAGGTCGAAAAAGTTTGATTACATCTTTAGTAAATCTCCATTTGGCAGACCCAGTGTTTTTTTCTTCAATTTTTCTTTCAAACCTTTCCCATAGGTCTCCTTCCAGATCCTCCACATAATCCGGATGGCAGTACCACCGGAAGAATCGGAGCCAAAACTTGGGCGGCATTGGTTTATTCATTCTTCAGGGAGTTCACGGGATTTTGAAGAGCGACTTTAATGGATTGCCAACTCATGGTGAAAAGTGCTATGAAGGCCACTGTGACGGCACTAAGAATATAAACCCCTACACCAATACTAACCCGGTAGGCGAAACCATCGAGCCAGCCCTGTATGGCATACCAGGATAATGGAATGGCTATGATAAATGCCAAAACCAAAAGCTTGGAGAAATCTTTCGAGAGCAACAGTACTATAGTTGAAACAGAGGCTCCCAGAACCTTACGAATACCTATTTCCTTGGTTCGTTGTGTGGTAGTATAGGTGGTCAAACCAAAAAGACCTAAACAGGCAATAAAAATGGCGAGTCCGGCAAAGACGCTGAAGAGCCGGCCAAAGCGGGCGTCTGATTGATATAGATTATTAAAGGAAGCATCCAGGAACCGATAATTGAAGGGATAATGAGGTACCAGTTCTTTCCAACGCTGCTCCAGAAAAGAAATCGTATTTGGTATGTCTTCGGATTGGATCCTGATTGAAAGTTTGCTCATACTTCTGGGCTCATAGCGAAGCGATAGAGGTTCTACTTTGGTATGTAGCGATTGATAATTGAAGTCGTTCACCACGCCAATAACCTGGCCTGTTTTGCCCCATTGATCAAACTTTTTTCCCACAACATCTTCAGGGTTCGTATAGCCCCAGAGTTTTGCTG
>JBCDHA010000160.1:0-7585 GCA_038750705.1 Bacteroidota bacterium | reverse complement strand
TTATCAGTTGACGAAGCCAAGAACCTATTAAAAAGATATCCGACATTATCAATAGCCGTTAATAATAGCCCCAAATCCACGGTTTTAGCGGGTGACGACCCATCTATTCGTGCAATGGTCGTAGAATTAGAAGAGAAGAACATTTTTGCTAAACAGGTCCGAGTGAATGTGGCTTCCCACAGTCATCAAATGGACCCATTAAAAGATGACCTTTATAAAGCCGTTGCACAGATATGGCCCTTAAACAATAAAACAGATATTTACTCTACTGTCCTTGTCCAAAAAGTAGACGGTAAGACATTAACTCCTGACTACTGGCTAAAAAACTTAAGAGAAACCGTCCAGTTTGCTGCTGTAATGGACAAATTATTGGAAGATGGCCACAAGGTATTTATCGAGGTCAGTCCACACCCTGTGCTCATTACATCCATAAATGAATGTTTAGACTCAAATAAGGTCAAGGACGGGATAGTTTGCCATACCCTGCATAAAGACAGGCCCGAACTTCAAGAGGCTCTGAACAATTTCAACCAGTTATACGATAAAGGAAAAGCTATAGTATGGAGTCGTTATTTTAAAACAGATCAGACGCCGAAACTAGATCTACCTGGTTATCCTTTCCAAAAAGAAACCTATGAAATCAAACAAGGTTCAGGGTCTAGTAACATCACCCTTGCTCATAACGGTCATCCATGGTTAGGCGAAAAGGTAAGGTTGGGTGGCTTGCAAAAAATTCATTACTGGGACAAACAAATCGATTTGGAGCAGTTTAGTGTGCTCACCCAAAAGAGTATCGGAGGAAAAACTGTTCTGCCTTCTTCATTTTACATTGAAATGATACTGGCTGCCCTGAAAAGCCTACGACCTGAAATGCACCATACTCTCAGAATGCTAAGTTTTAAGCACTTAGTTTCAACAAGTGAGAATAGGAATATTAGCTTCCAGATTAAAGTTACTGAGGCCAGTTCAACAGAAGGTAAGTTAGAATGCTTCTACACTAATCAAACCACCGAATACAAAAATGAGTGGATACAAATATTAACCGGTGAATACTACTGTATAAATGTCGAGGATCATCATAAATCTGATTTCCCGGAGGTAGAAGAGTTAGAATGGAAAGAGGTTATAGGTCAGAACGAGTTTTACTCTAAACTAGAACAGAAAGGAATAAAGTATGGACCATTCTTACAAGGAATAGATGAGTTAAAGCTAAATGGTAATCAAATACTAGCTCATCTTTCGCTAAATCCTAAAAACATCACCAATACCTATAACTTTAATGTGGACCCGTGCTTACTGGAAAGTTGCGTGCAAACTGTATTTGCTAAAATATTAACAGATCCTAAAATCAATGCAGATATGGTTACCGCCATAACCAGCATTGGTACCTTATTAGTGCTGGAGCAAATTGATCCTTCAAAGAATTTCCGGATATACGCCAATTCCTCAATACGTACATCCGAAAATCAACATGAAGGTGTAATAGACGCTGATCTGGTTCTTTTTGATGAGGACGGAAAAGCAGTATTGCTCATACAACAACTCAGTGGGAAAGTGCGTTTCCCAATTTTAAATGTAGAAAAGGATCGGTTATATCATAAAACAACTTGGATTGAGAGCGATGGGGTTATGGGTAAATCATTATCTCGTCAAAGCGTCGCAAAAAACTGGTTGCTATTCTTAAATAATGATAAGAAGAGCCAACACATTGAGGATCAGTTTACTAGAAAAGGCTTCTCGCCAATATCTGTTCATCACGGTCAATCCTTTAATAAAAAGGGAGATAGTAAATATCAGATCAATTTAAATGAACCCGAACACTATGTATTACTTATTCAAAGTGTTCTAGAACAAACCGGAGGTAACCTCGACGGCATTTTTTACGGGTTGGATAAATTTGAAGACAACGATCTTCACCTAACACACTTTGACAATTATCATTACCGAAATTTAAGTTCGATTCTGAATGCAATAGAAACAAAAACACACAGCATCTTAGGGCTTGAAATATGTATCGTAACCGAAAATGCTCAAAGTTTAGGCAACCCAATGAATCTGGCAAGCGCTCCTTTGCTTGGATATGCAAGAGTGCTGACTAATGAATACCCAGACTATCATGTGCGGGTAATCGATATACTCCATGATTTCGAGTCAGATGATATTCAGGGCCTTTTAAATGAGATACTTCAAGGCAACCGAAAGGAACGGGAAATAAGCATTAGGAATGGTAAACATCATTATGCTAGATTGGCCCGGTATAATCCAACAGTAACACGTCTGCACAACGCACAGTTTTCGTCCAAAGGATATTATCTGATATCAGAATTAGATCGAACAAGTATCCATTTTGTTAAGTGGATGTTTTCCCGCGGCGCTAGGAAATTCCTTTTACTTAAAAATGATTGGTCATCCGATGAATTCGTTGCACAAGTAGAAGAACTAAAAAGTACAGGCGCAGAATTGAGCATTAAAAATATCAATATTGCCAATTATCACGAACTTTTAAACGTGGTTAACCAAATAGAAAGTGATTCTCCCTTATTAGGCATAGTGCATCATATAAAGCCTATGGTCACACATCCTTTGTCATCACCAATTCACACAAACATTATAAACGAAAAGATACAAAGCTCCTGGAATCTGCATAAGATCACGCTGAAAATCCCTGTCGAAGACTTTATTTTGCTCTCTTCCGCTGTGGCCAAAATAGGTTCTTCGGAGCATGGAAGCAGCGTTGCCTGCTATACATTCATGGACCAACTCAGTGCATTGAGAAAACTACAGGACCTGCCGGTGACAAGCATCAATTGGGCCGCGTTCTCCCATATCTTCACTCCTAAATTTAGTAAGAAGAAGTCAGAGAAAAACGAGCTTATTATTCAGAACAAAAAAGTACTGCTGAGAGCCTATGAGTCCGTTTCAAATCCAGAACGTTTTCAATTAGGGATTTTTAACATCGACGCTAAACAGATCATTGAAACCTACCCCTACTTGGCTGAGAGCAATTACTTCGAATACATAAGAGAGCAACAGAATGAGCCCGTAAAAGACATAGACGTAGCGACTGTGATAAACATGCTCCCAACTTTAGAGGACAAGAAACATCATATTGAAAAACACTTAATCCGATCCGTGGCTAGCATTATCAAAGCAGATGTATCCAAAATCGGCACTAATATGACTTTCAAAGGACTAGGGGTTGATTCTATAATGGCCGTTCAACTTCGTAACGAATTGGAAAAAACATTATCACTAAAGCTGTCCATTACAGACTTTTGGGAAAACCCTACGATATCTTTATATGTAGAATTCGTACTTGGGAAATATATTGACGGACTGAAGACAAGTACCATCGAGCAGAAATCCTCGCCTTTTGTAATCCCAAAACCTAATAATAAGGCTACCCGACGCCTGTTTTGCTTCCACGACGCAGGGGGCAATTCTACGCTTTATAACTCATGGGAAGAGAATATAAGCCGTGAAACTGAGTTAGTAATATTCGAATTACCCGGCAGGGGGCATCGATCTTCGATGGATACGTATAAGAGGATTGAAGAGTTTGCCAAAGACTTTATACAAGCCGTAGAGGATATGACAGATAAGCCTTTCTCATTTTTCGGTCATAGTTTAGGTGGCCTTTTAGCTTACACCGCGGCAATGGAGTTAAAAAGGGCTAACAAGGTGGGACCAAATGAACTATTCATCTCGTCTATGCCCCATCTAAGCGTGTATAATAAAGATAGCCTTGATCATAAAATGTCTGAAAGCGAACTAGTAACGCTCTTTCCACATATGTCAGAAGAGAAAATACAAGATGTTGAACTGAGAGCCTTGTTGATAAAAACCCTTAGAAGTGATCTTGCCTTGCTCAGTAGTTTCAAATACGAAGATCCGATTCCTCTTTCAGTACCGGTGGTTGCTCTTTGTGGAACAGATGATGATCGTGTGAGTAAAACAGACATGCTCGCCTGGCAGCAAGAATGCATTGATGATTTTCAACTGATTGAGAGAAACGGCGGACATTACTTCATTTATGATGATACAGAATACATAACGACTCTTGTAAATATTACTATGGACCGGTATATGACCGAAATGGTAAAAATTCACAAGTAATCATTATTGAAAATAAATCATGGAAAAAATTAAAACCGATCTATTAACTGAAATACAAGGTACCTGGAAGCTCATTTCCTGGATATACAAAGATACTAATGGAAACAAAGTGGTCTATTACCATGAAAACCCCTGTGGTATCCTAATCTATGATAATGCGGGTTATATGCATGTACAAATTCATAAACCAAATCGGATAATTTTTTCCAAAAATGATCATTTTGATGGTCTTGTAAATGAAATAGTTCCTGCTTACCAAAGCTATCTGGCCTACTATGGTAAATACAGCCTAGAGGAACCTAACACTATGGTTCATGAGGTGGAAGGTTCTCTATTTCCCAATTGGCAGGATAATGTCCAACGCAGATTCGCTGAAATAAATAATGATAAGCTTACACTTACTACTCCACCGATGCTAGCTAAAGGAGAACCTCTGGAATTTACACTCGAATGGATCCGTATTACTTGACAAAATAAATTAAGCAATGTGTTCTACAAGTCCAGATTGTTGGGTTCGCAAAACACCAAATATTGTTCACCAAGCACTGCGAATGCTTTTCCGGAATTCGAATATGATATAATCGTTTAACGCCAGTTTTTCTGTAGTTAAAATCATAATTATATTTCATTCATTACATAGTTTATTAACAACTCTAATTCATGAAAAAATATATAAAAAACTGAAAATCAAAACTTTAGTTAGTGAATCAATGCAGTTAAACTCGCTAAAACCATCTTCATTTCTTTATTAATAATCAATGTGATTTTTAAGCGCATTTTATAACTAATTTTTAACTCAGAATAATAAATTTTTGCACAAAATAAATTGTATAGAAAATGGGTAAAGTAAGTCTATTAAAAGAAAAGCATATTGAAATCTTATATGATGCAGAAAAGAAAATCATGTATGACCATTGGACAGGTTTTCAAACCGTTGATAACGTAATGGATGGTTGTGAAAAAATATTGAAGCTTTTTAAAGAAAAATCTGAATGTATTAACATTTTAAACGACAATAGTCAGGTTACCGGACCTTGGCAAGGCGCCACCGAGTGGGTTTCGAACGTCTGGTTTCCGAAAATGATAGATGCAGGTCTTCAGCACTTTGCATGGGTTTTATCATCAAACATTTTTGCTGAGCTCTCAGCTAAAAATGTATCATCCGATGGTGATATAATTCAATATTTTAACGATTATAAACAAGCTGAAAAATTTCTAGAAGCTAAAGAAGCAGTTTAACAAAATTATTCAATCATAACTAAAAGGGCTAACCCAAAAAAGTAGCCCTTTTGGTTCGTACTACTGTTCGCTTAGCTACTAACCGCGCCTGGACACTTTCTAGTTCTAAAAGCAATTTGTATATTCTATGTAGGTTATAATCTTGATCCGTATTCGTACACAGACTAATTGTTGAAATGTGATAGCTTTGTTTGGTAACATCAAAGTCATGGCATTTAAACTTACCAGTGAATACGAACCTACCGGAGACCAACCCCAAGCCATCGCACAATTGGCCACTGGTTTGGTAGAAGGTGAACCTTATCAAACCTTACTTGGCGCCACAGGCACGGGCAAAACATTTACTATTGCCAATGTTGTCAAAGAAGTACAAAAGCCAACGCTTGTTCTTAGTCACAACAAAACATTAGCAGCACAGCTTTATGGTGAGTTTAAGAGGTTTTTCCCCGAAAATGCCGTTGAGTACTTCATTTCCTATTACGACTATTACCAGCCAGAGGCATTTATACCTAACTCTAACCTGTATATTGAAAAAGACCTTTCTATCAATGATGAAATTGAAAAGCTACGATTAAGCGCGACCTCTGCCCTACTTACCGGCCGGCGTGATGTTATTGTTATAGCTTCAGTATCGTGCATATACGGTATAGGTAATCCAGAGGAATTCGGTAAAAATGTCATTAATCTTAAAGTTGGCGAGCAAATAGCCAGGAATAAATTACTTTTTGCATTGGTAGATATTCTTTACAGCCGCACCCAGGCGGAATTCAAGCGTGGTACGTTTCGGGTGAAGGGTGACACTGTGGATATTTACATTGCGTATGGAGATTTTGCCTACAGGATTATTTTTTGGGGTGACGAAATAGAAGCCATACAGCAAATAGAACCCGCCACCGGAAGGAAAATAGAGGATGAACAAGTGATCACTATTTTTCCGGCTAACCTATTTGTAACTGGTAAGGAGCTCTTACATCAAGTCATTCACGAGATACAAGATGATCTGGTTAGCCAGCTGCAACTTTTTGAAAATGAGCGCAGGCATCTGGAGGCAAAAAGACTTAAGGAAAGAACGGAATTTGATATAGAAATGATGCGAGAACTGGGGTATTGCTCAGGGGTAGAAAATTATTCGCGTTATTTTGACAGGCGTAGGCCGGGCGCTCGCCCCTTCTGCCTGCTGGATTACTTCCCTGATGACTATCTAATGGTGATTGACGAAAGCCACGTAACCGTACCACAGGTGCGCGCAATGTGGGGCGGTGACAGATCCAGAAAAGTTAATCTGGTTGATTTTGGTTTCCGACTGCCATCGGCGCTGGACAATAGACCTCTTACCTTCAACGAGTTTGAATCATTACAAAACCAGGTGATTTATGTGAGTGCTACACCTGCCGAATATGAGCTACGAAAATCTGAAGGAGTTGTGGTAGAACAGATCATCAGACCTACAGGGCTATTGGACCCTGAAATTGATGTCCGCCCCAGTGGAAATCAGATTGATGACCTGCTTGAGGAAATTGATGAAACGGTTAAAAAGGAAGAGCGTGTTTTAGTAACTACGCTTACTAAGCGTATGGCGGAAGAGCTTACAAAGTTCCTGGAAAGGGCCAGCGTAAAGTGTCGTTATATTCATAGTGAAGTTGATACTTTAGATCGTGTGGAAATACTCCGCGAGTTAAGACTTGGAGTGTTTGACGTTTTAGTAGGTGTAAACCTGCTTAGGGAGGGCCTGGACCTGCCTGAGGTTTCGCTCGTAGCCATACTGGATGCCGATAAGGAGGGTTTTTTAAGAAATGAGCGTTCGCTAGTTCAAACCATAGGCAGAGCAGCAAGAAATGCCAATGGTAGGGTGATCATGTATGCAGATAAAATCACTGATTCTATGCAAGTAGCCATTGACGAAACCAATAGAAGAAGGGCTATTCAATCTGAATATAATTCTGATCGCGGTATAGTTCCCGAAACTATTCTCAGATCTAAAGAATCTATTTTAGAACAAACCAAAGTCGCCGATAAGAAGAAATCTTCCGTTAAGTATTATGTTGAAGATGAAACCCATTCAGTAGCAGCAGATCCTGTAGTAAGCTATATGGATAAAGATCAACTTCAAAAAGCAGCGGTTAGAACGCAGAAGGCAATGGAAAAAGCTGCGAAAGATCTGGACTTTATAGAGGCCGCCCGATTACGCGATGAGTTACTTGAACTGAAAAAGTTGATGGAAGACAAGTCT
>JBCDHA010000159.1:0-7604 GCA_038750705.1 Bacteroidota bacterium | reverse complement strand
GTTTTTGAAATCAATCTAGGCAGGAATATACTTTCTGAATATGCTGCCTAGCTTCATTTGGATGACACCAAAGAAAGCCTCTTTAAAAATTGAACCGGACATTTTTGATTTACCTCTTGTGCGGTCAGTAAATACTATTGGTACCTCCTGCAGGGTAAAGCCAAATTTCATGGCTGTGAACTTCATTTCGATCTGGAAGGCATAGCCGATAAACTTTATGTTATCCAGATCGATTGTCTCTAACACATGACGTTGAAAGCAGATAAAGCCTGCTGTAGTGTCATTTATGGGCATGCCCGTAATAAAACGCACATAAATGCTGGCAAAGTAGGACATGATCACTCTACCCATAGGCCAATTGACTACATTTACACCCGATACGTACCTTGACCCTATGGCCAGGTCCGCACCATTCACAGCGCAGGCATCGTAAAGCTTTTCCAGATCTTTTGGGTTGTGCGAAAAATCGGCATCCATTTCAAAAATATAGTCGTAGCCTTTTTCTATGGCATATCTAAAACCTTCAATATATGCCGTTCCTAAGCCTAGTTTTCCCTGGCGCTCCAGCAGGTATAAACCCCTTTCTTTATACTCTCCTTCTTTAAGGTTTTTTACAATTTGGGCGGTCTCATCCGGGGAATTGTCATCCACGATGAGTATATCAAAATTTTTATCTAAACTGAAAACAGCATCTATGATCAGGCGGATATTCTCCTTCTCATTATAGGTGGGTATAATGACTAGACTGTCGTTCAACTTAACTTTTTTTTGACTGGTATTCTCGAAAATACCAAAAATCATAGAATAGAAAAGTGTCTAACTTCTTTTATTTCTTTTTAGTAACATTGGCGACTAAAAGCTTTTACACAAATGAGCAATAAGTGTATTTTTCTTGATCGGGATGGAGTGCTTAATAAGGATTATGTTGACTATGTTTATTCATTGGACAGGCTTGAAATATTGCCCGGAGTTAAAGAATCCTTACTGGAATTGAAGCAATCAGGCTATCTGCTCGTTGTTATTACCAATCAGTCGGGGATAGCCAAAGGACTTTACACACGCGAGAATATGCGTACGTGCCATAACGCAATACAAAAGTATTGTGAAAATGCTATTGATGCATTCTATTATGCGCCTTGGCACCCTTCTGTTACGGAAAGTCTTACAAGGAAACCAGGGTCTCTCTTGTTCGAAAAAGCTATAACAAAGTTTGATGTTGATGTAGCTCTATCCTGGATGATAGGTGATAAAGATCGCGACCTGGTGCCGGCAAAGAAGCTTGACCTTAATACCATTCAAGTAGATCATACTGATAGTCCTACTGCTGACTATAAAGTGAGGGATTTAACTGAGGCAGTAAAGGTTATTTTGGGCTGAATAGAGCGCTTTCCTGTCATAAGCGCAGTTTTGAATTAATAACCCAGCGTTTTCAGCATACTGTCACTCTCTTGCTCTTTTGCAAAAAGGTACGTTTGGATTTTGCCATTCAACTTATCAATAAGTACATGTTTAGGCGCGGGAATCAGGCAGTGCTGTATACCGCCATACCCACCTAATGACTCCTGGTATGCACCGGTATGAAAGAAACCAACATAAAGCGGTTGTTTATCCTTTTGGTCATTCATGGGCATGAATAATTCACTGGTATGTGCCTCTGAATTATAGTAATCCATACTATCGCAAGTCAATCCACCAATATTAACCTTGTGATACATATTATTCCACTTGTTTACCGGAAGTAAAATGTACTTCTGATTCAGGCCCCACGCATCAGGCAGATGGGTGATGAATGAACCATCAATCATATACCAAAGCTCTTTGTCATTTTGGAGTTTTTGGTCAATAACGGAGTACAATGTAGCGCCGCTTTCACCAATGGTATAGCTACCAAACTCTGTGAAAATGTTAGGGACAGGCACATTATTTTTTCCACAGATCCATTTTATGTTTTCTATGATCTGCTCCACCATATAGCTGTAATCGAA
Organism: Bacteroidota bacterium; assembly: GCA_038750705.1. Classification (GTDB taxonomy): domain Bacteria; phylum Bacteroidota; class Bacteroidia; order Cytophagales; family Cyclobacteriaceae; genus Fulvivirga. The sequence goes on along the minus strand of JBCDHA010000159.1, from coordinate 5,619 downwards.
GTTAAAACCCAATGATGTTTTAATGGGGAAGCCACCACCGATATCAATAGTATCCAGTTCCGGACATTCTTTTTTTAATTCGCAATATTTGAAAATAAAGCGGCTCAGCTCGCTCCAGTAATAGGCAGTATCTCGTATCCCCGTATTGATGAAAAAGTGCAACATTTTAAGCTGTGCTTTATTACTGGGCCTTATCTGTTCCTTATAAACCGTATTTACATCATTATAGCGAATGCCTAACCGGGAAGTATAAAACTCGAAATTCGGCTCCTCGTCAGCGGCTATTCGTATACCCACGTTGTAGTGGTTATTCACGTTTTCCTCATAATGGGCCAGTTCATTGAGGTTATCCAAAATAGGCATACAGTTTTCAAAGCCCTCATTTAACAGTTCCGTTATGTATTGCTTATAAAGTGGCCTTTTGAAGCCGTTGCAGATAATAAATGTCTGCTTATTTATTTTACGTTGATCATAAAGCTTTTTAACTATAGGAATATCAAATGACGAAGACGTTTCAATATGAATATCATGTTTTAATGCCTCCTCGAGTACGAAACTGAAATGAGAGGATTTGGTACAGTAGCAGTAGGTGTACGATCCCTGGTACTTATGCTGTTTAATCGCATTTGCAAAAATGGTCTTAACATATTCAATTTTTTGACCGATTTTTGGTAGATAAGTAAGCTTCAAAGGAGTGCCATATTCCTGTATAATGTCCATTAAGGGCACATCATTAAAAAAGAGTTCGTTGTCAGCTACCTTAAATTCCTCCTGAGGAAACTCAAAGGTTTGATCAATCAGGTCAATGTATTTTTTCACCTATCCAATACTGTCATTTTGAGAAGTGCAATAGTACTTTTTTTTGTAAATAAATTCGTCTTTGAGTACCGTTGGAGTCGAAAAAGAATGAAGCTGTCCACTATGTAAAGACGTGCGCTATTTTTAGCTTTGCAGCCTCGCAAAACCACTGCAATTATGATCAACGTCTCAGTTAAGAATGAAACATCCTGGTTGAGAGCTGTCGTGCTTGGTACAGCTCAAGATTTTGGTGGAGTTCCATCTTTAGATGAGGCTTATGATCCCAAATCAAAATACCATATCCAGAATGGGACATATCCATATGAGGAGGACTTGGTGAAGGAAATGGAAGGGTTTGCCGATGTACTTAGAAAGTATGATGTGGAAGTTTATCGTCCGCAGGTATTTGAACGCTATAATCAGGTTTTTTCCAGGGATATTGGTTTTGTGATTGACAATATTTATGTCGTTCCTCACATTTTGTCTAACCGGGCGCATGAGGTTGATGGCGTTAAATACATCATAGATCAGATCGATCCTCAACATGTAATAGAAGTTCCAAATGGAGCCAGGGTAGAAGGGGGGGATGTAATGCCATGGGGCGAACACATCTTCGTGGGCTATTCTGAGGAGCCGGATTTCAGCAAATACATAGTCTCCAGAACTAACCGACGAGCTGTTGATTTCTTGCGGGATACTTTCTCCAATCGTAAGGTAAAGGCTTTTGAATTAAATAAATCAGATGATGACCCTCGCGAAAATGCCCTTCATCTGGATTGCTGCTTTCAGCCCATTGGGCATGACATGGCCATTATTTACAAGGGCGGGTTTAAAAACGAGGCAGACTATAACTTTTTGGTGAATTATTTCGGAGCTGATAAGTTGGTCCAAATCTCTAAAGAAGAGATGTACGATATGAATTCCAATGTTTTTTCCATCGCTCCTGATGTCATCGTTTCAGACATTAGATTTAAACGACTTAATGGAATACTTGAAGAATTGGGGTTTACTGTGGAGGCCATCAAATATGAGGAAACAGCTAAGATGGAGGGCCTTTTAAGATGTTCAACTTTACCACTATTAAGAGATTAGATGACATCGCAAACTACGGATACAATAATGATGGTGCGGCCGGTTCATTTTAGATATAATGAGCAGACTGCAAGTAATAATTATTTTCAAGAAGAAGATAAGCAGCACTCTCAAGATCAAATTCAGGCCCAGGCAAAAAACGAGTTTGACAACTTTGTGTTGAAGTTAAAGTCATGTGGCATAAATGTGATCGTTGTTGAAGACAATGCGGAATCAGATACTCCGGATTCTGTTTTTCCAAACAACTGGGTTTCTTTTCATCATGATGGGAGGGTAGGACTTTACCCCATGTTTGCACCTAATCGCAGGGTTGAGCGCAGGCAAGATATTTTGGATAAGCTCCAGTCAAAATATGGTTTCCATATTTCCCGGGTTGCTGATTTTTCTGACTATGAGTCAAAAGATGTTTTCCTTGAAGGTACGGGGAGTATGATCTTAGATCGGCCAAACAGGATAGCCTATGCAGCGCTGTCACTGAGAACGAACAAGGAGGTTTTAGAAGATTTTTGCCGACAGTTTGGCTATTCACCGGTGATTTTTGTGGCCAACCAAACGGCCAATGGGAAACGCCTTCCCATTTATCATACCAATGTAATGATGTGCGTGGCCGAAGGGTTCGCTGTCATCTGTATGGATGCTATTGATGACGCCGCAGAACGTAAAAGTGTCGTTGACACCCTGGAAAGAACCGGCAAAAAGATCATTGATATTAGCGAAGAGCAACAAAATAACTTTGCCGGTAATATGTTGCAAGTGCAGTCCAAAGATGATAAATCCTATTTGGTAATGTCCGGAGCAGCGCATAAATCCTTGAGAAAGGACCAAATAGATGTAATTGAGAAGTATTGTTCGATTATTTCAAGTCCTTTGGATACCATTGAGCAGCTTGGAGGCGGCAGCGCCCGATGTATGATGGCCGAAGTATTTCTACCAAAAAATTGAGCTATGCCCGGAGGTCCGATAAGCGATTTCATTGAAAAACATTATTTGCACTTCAACGCGGCAGCTCTGGTAGATGCTGCCCGGGGATATAAAAAGCATCTTAAGGAAAGTAGAAAGATGTTGGTATCCCTTGCCGGGGCCATGAGCACGGCAGAGTTGGGTATCTCATTTGCTGAAATGATCCGGCAGGATAAAGTCCATATTATTTCTTGTACAGGGGCCAACCTGGAGGAAGATATCATGAATTTAGTGGCCCATTCACACTACAAGCGTGTGCCGAATTATAGAGACCTAACGCCAAAAGATGAATGGGAGTTACTGGAAGGTGGATTGAATAGAGTAACGGATACCTGTATTCCGGAGGAGGAAGCGTTTAGGAGACTTCAGAGACATATCTTTAAAATCTGGAAAGAGGCCGAAGACAATGGAGAGCGTTACTTTCCGCATGAGTTCATGTTCAAGCTGTTGAAGTCCGGAGTATTGGAGCAGTACTACGAAATTGACCCAAAAAACAGCTGGATGCTTGCTGCGGCAGAGAAGGATTTACCAATGGTAGTACCAGGATGGGAAGACTCCACACTGGGAAATATTTTTGCGTCTTACTGCTTAAAAGGGGAACTGAAGCCTTCTACTATGAAGTCCGGAATAGAATATATGACCTTCCTGGCCGATTGGTATACTGAAAACGCGGAGGATAAGGGCATAGGTTTCTTCCAGATTGGCGGAGGCATAGCCGGTGATTTTCCTATTTGTGTCGTACCGATGCTTTACCAGGACATGGAACGGACCGAGACACCCTTTTGGAGTTACTTCTGCCAGATTTCTGACTCCACTACAAGTTACGGCTCGTATTCTGGGGCTGTACCCAATGAAAAAATAACCTGGGGAAAGCTGGATATTGATACGCCAAAATACATTGTTGAATCTGACGCCACAATTGTTACTCCTTTAATATTTGGTTACGTTTTGGGATGGTAAAGAAGCCTTTTAAAAGTAATTAGGGTTAGCTAACTTAGCTAAGTTAAGAAAAGGAACTATGGAAACGGTTAACATTCATTATGCTAAAACACATCTTTCTAAGCTCATAGAAGCTGTTTTAAATGGAGAAGAAGTGGTTATTGCTAAATCGGGAGTACCTAAGGTGAAGTTGGTAGCGATACCCAAAAAGAAGAAAAAGAGAACGCCCGGGTTTTTGAAAGGACAAATTTGGCTTGCAGATGATTGGGATTCTCCTGAGACTAATAAAGAAATAGAGAATCTGTTTTATGGAGTAGATGATGAAGATTCTCATTGATACGAACGTCTTGATCTGGTGGTTTCGGAATGATAGACGTTTGACTAAATCACTTATTTCAATAATTCAGCAAAGCAATGTTACAGTAAGTATTATTTCTTATTGGGAGATCTTAATTAAAATGCAGACTGGAAAACTGGAAATGCCCTTAAAGTTTATGGAAGCAATGGAGGATAGCAGTTTTGATTTGTTGAATCTTGAACCTAGTCACCTTAATTATCTAACGAATCTGGATTTGTATCATCGTGATCCGTTTGATCGTATCATAATAGCTCAAGCGATATCAGAAAACTTAAGCATAATTACGAGTGATGGTACCTTCGAGAAATACCCCGTCAATATTATAAAGGCATAAACATTAAAATGATATTAGAACAAGAAATAACCGCGGCAATAACGATTGCTTTTAAGGAAGCGTTCAATGCGGAACTACCTAAAGAGCAGGTCTCTTTGCAACCAACACGCAAAGAATTTGAAGGTACACATACTCTGGTTTGTTTTCCCCTGGCTAGATTGAGTAAGACGGGCCCGGAGCAGACAGCACAACAGCTAGGCCGAAAACTCAAGGAGAATAGCGATTTTATAAGTGATTTTAATGTGGTGAAAGGGTTTCTGAACCTGTCACTAACTTATAAAGCCTGGATTTCTACCTTTGAAAAATTGGCTGATGATCCCAATCCAGGCCAACTGCCGTCCACAGGCAAAGAGGTGATGGTTGAGTACAGCTCACCTAATACGAATAAACCATTGCACCTGGGGCATTTAAGAAATAACTTCCTCGGCTGGTCGGTTTCCGAAATACTTGAGGCCGCCGGTAATAAGGTTCATAAAGTCCAGATTATCAATGATCGTGGTATCCATATTTGTAAGTCCATGGTGGCGTGGCGGCAGTTTGGCCATGGAGAAACTCCCAAGTCCTCTGGTAAGAAAGGGGATAAGCTGGTAGGTGATTATTACGTTCGGTTCGATCAGGAATATAAAAAGCAGATTTCTCAATTAGAGGGGCAGGGTTTGAGCAAGGAGCGGGCTGAAACCAATGCGCCTATTATAAAAGAAGCTAAAGAACTCTTGCTAAGGTGGGAGAACAAAGATCCTGAGGTTTATGAGCTTTGGAAGCAAATGAACGGTTGGGTATACAGTGGTTTTGATGCTACCTACCATACCATGGGGGTAGACTTTGATAAGCTCTATTACGAATCAGAGACTTACTTACTTGGAAGGGAAGAGGTACTGCGCGGTCTGGATCAAGGCGTATTTTATAAAAAGGATGATGGCTCGGTCTGGGTGGATCTCTCGGATCAGGGTCTGGATCAAAAACTTTTATTGCGCTCCGATGGTACATCTGTATATATGACTCAGGATATTGGTACGGCTATTCTTCGCTTTCGGGATTTTCCTAAAATAGCCCGTCAGGTATATACCGTAGGTAATGAACAGGAATATCACTTCAAAGTACTATTTCTCATCCTTGAAAAACTGGGCTACGCATGGGC
>JBCDHA010000158.1:0-7617 GCA_038750705.1 Bacteroidota bacterium | reverse complement strand
TTTTGCAGCCATGGCAGAACAGATCCTGATCCTCGACTTTGGCTCGCAGTATACACAACTTATTGCCAGGCGCGTCAGAGAACTAAACGTTTATTGCGAAATCCATCCTTACAACAACATTCCGGAACTCACCGATAATGTGAAGGGCGTTATTCTTTCAGGAAGTCCTTGCTCGGTCAGGCAGGCTGATGCCCCGGATGTGGATCTGGAGCTGTATCAAAAAAAGCTTCCGGTATTGGGCGTATGTTATGGAGCTCAGCTGATGGCGCAAAAAAGCGGGGGTAACGTTCTGCCTTCAGAAATCAGGGAATTCGGCCGTGCTAAGTTAGCCCACGTAGATCATCACAATGAGTTGATGAAAGAGATCAACATTGACTCGCAGGTTTGGATGTCGCATGGCGATACCATTTCAGAGCTGCCTAGTGAATTTGAGGTTATAGCGAGCACATCTTCCGTAAAGGTAGCGGCCTACAAGGTTCGTAATGAACAGACCTATGGAATTCAATTTCACCCCGAGGTAACTCATTCCACTGACGGGAAGAGATTACTCAGAAATTTTGTTGTTCATATATGCGGATGTGCCCAAGATTGGACTCCGGATATCTTTGTAGAGACTACCGTTGCCGAATTAAAAACGAAACTTGGCACGGATAAGGTGGTGATGGGACTGTCAGGAGGAGTCGATTCTTCAGTGGCCGCTACGCTTATTCACCATGCCATTGGCGATCAATTGCATTGTATTTTTGTAGATAACGGGCTTTTGAGGAAACATGAGTTCGAGGAGGTGCTGGATTCTTACCGGCATATGGGGCTCAACGTAACCGGAGTCGACTCGAAGACCAAGTTTTACAAAGCGCTTGAAGGACTTACTGATCCGGAGGCGAAAAGAAAAGCCATTGGAAGAGTGTTTATAGAAGTCTTTGATGAAGAGGCCCACAAGATCCAAAATGTAAAGTGGCTGGGACAGGGTACCATTTATCCTGATGTTATTGAGTCTGTTTCCGTAAAAGGACCATCAGCAACTATAAAATCACATCATAACGTAGGTGGCCTGCCTGACTTTATGAAGCTGCGGGTGGTGGAACCACTGAATACACTTTTCAAAGATGAAGTTCGGCTGGTAGGTAAAACCCTTGAAATTGACCCTAAAATATTAGGGAGACATCCCTTTCCCGGACCAGGCCTGGGCATTAGAATACTTGGCGACATTACGCCTGAAAAAGTTAACATACTTCAGGAGGTGGATCACATTTTTATCAAGGGGTTAAAGGATAAAGGGTTGTATGATGAGGTATGGCAGGCAGGGGCCATGCTCTTGCCCATACAATCGGTGGGCGTAATGGGAGATGAAAGAACCTACGAGCGCGTGGTAAGTCTTAGGGCCGTTACAAGTGTAGACGGTATGACCGCAGACTGGTGTCATTTGCCCTATGAGTTCTTGGCAGATGTATCCAACGAAATTATAAACTCGGTTAAAGGCGTTAATCGTGTGGTTTACGATATCAGCTCGAAACCGCCGGCTACCATAGAGTGGGAATAATCGTTTCAACGATAAACAGATACATGAGAAAACTACTACTTTTTGTCTGGCTTTTACTGATGACTTCAAGCGTTTTTTCGCAAAATTTTCAACAGAGCTACCTTTCGGCAAAAGCGCTTTTCAACGAGGGGAAGTACGGCCTTGCCCGCGAAGCCTTCAAACCCCTTATCGCCAAAAATGATTACAATGATTTCTCCACCTACGCAAGCTTTTACTATGCCATTTCTTCGTATAAAGATGGTTTTTCCGCTCTTGCGAAGGACATGTTTTTGCAACTGAAGCAGTTATACCCTAAATGGAGCCGTATCGATGAAGTAAATTATTGGTTAGGGCAGATCTACCTGGAAAACGGGAGCTATGATTTGGCCATTGGCGCTTTGAGGGATATCCGAAACGATGAGATCGAATCTGATGCTGCTTTAATGAAAGCGCACTTTTTTGATAAAATCGAAGATTATGACCTTTTAGTCGAGCTCTATCAAACCTATCCGTCGGATAGTCAATTAGCAAACGCTTTGGCTTCGAAAATTGCCGAACAACCATTGGTGAACCAGGACCATTACCTGCTCAACGAGATTATCGATCGGTTTGAGCTTAGCCGGGATCGATTCAATATGGTAAGTATAAGTGAGAAGGTTTTTAAAGAAAAATATCGGGTGGCTGTCCTTTACCCATTTATGGTTAGTGATCTGCAACCTGACGACAGGAGAAAATTCAACCAATTTATATTGGACATCTATCAGGGTATTCGATTGGCCGCAGACAGTCTCCAAAATCAGGGTGTTTCCCTTGAACTCTTAAGCTACGATACCAAGAGAAGTACGGTCGCACTCGAAAAGATTCTTGAAAAAGAGGAGCTGAAAAGTGTGGACGTAATCATTGGTCCATTCTCCTCTAAGCTGACAGAATTGGTGAATGAGTTCTCTTTTAAGAATAAGATCAATATGATCAATCCTTTGAGAACCGATTCGGAAGTTATAGGTAATAATCCCTACTCTTTTTTATACCATCCCAGTAACGAGACTATTGGCAGACGAATGGGGGATTATGTGTTGAAAAATTCTGATCGCAGGCCCGGTGTCATTATTTACGGCGGTAATAAGAGTGATTCAGTGCTCGCCCATGCGTACAAGCAAAGGCTCGAAAAGGACAGCTTCAATATTATTATTACAAAGCGAGTGCACAAAGATTCTACCAGGCAAATACTTGACTTGCTTTTAGTGAAAGACACTAAGCTGGGCGGAGCGTCTTCAAGTGAAGCAAAAGCGCGGTATCAGCTGGCGCCAGATAGCATAAGTCATATTTTTGTCGCTTCAGGTGATGCATTAATAGCTTCAAAGGTTCTTAGTGCGGTAGATACACGTGGTGATTCTATCATGGTGGTAGGCCCGGTTAGCTGGTTGGAACTTCCGGTAATTAACTATGATGTTTACAACCGCCTGGGTGTTTCTTTATATGCGCCCGTGTATCAAACAAAGTCAACCGAAGCATATGAAAAATTCCGGTCATTGTATATTGATAGGCATCGTGTAGTGCCCTCTAAATATGCAAACATAGGATATGATTTGATGATGCTGATCGGCCAGGGGTTAAACAAATACGGAAAATATTTTCAAGTAGGCTGGAGCAATGAAGAATTTATGGAGGGATGCCTCACGGTAGGGCACCGGTATGCCCGAACGAATGACAACCATATTGTACCCATCCTGAACTTTGAAGATAATGGTGTAAAAATTTCTTACGATATACAGGATGAGAGATATGCAATTGAAGAGTAGCAAGCAATTATTCGAAGAAGCACAGAATTTTATTCCCGGCGGTGTTAATTCGCCCGTAAGAGCTTTTAAGGCGGTAGGCGGTGACCCTTTGTTTATTAAGTCGGCCAAAGGCGCTTACATTTACGATGAGGACGATAATGCATATATAGAACTCATCAACTCATGGGGGCCTATGATTTTAGGTCACGCCAATGAGTTAATAGAAAGCGCTGTTTTTGATGCCATTAAGGGATCGCTTTCTTTTGGCGCTCCAACACGCAGGGAGGTGGAAATAGCAGAGCTGATATGCCAGATGGTGCCCTCCATCGAAAAGGTGAGAATGGTAAATAGTGGCACAGAAGCTACAATGTCGGCCGTTAGGTTGGCCCGCGGCTTTACCGGGAGAGACAAGATAATAAAGTTTGAAGGCTGCTACCACGGCCATGGCGATTCCTTTTTGATAGCTGCCGGAAGCGGTGCGGTCACGTTGGGTGTTCCTGATAGTCCAGGAGTTACAAAGGGTACCGCCGGTGACACACTAACGGCGCCCTATAACGATCTGGAGGCCGTGCGACACCTTGTAGAGGCAAACAAAGGGCAAATAGCTGCAATTATTATTGAACCGGTGGCCGGTAATATGGGTTGCGTTCTTCCCGAACCCGGCTATCTTGAAGGCCTGCGGTCAATATGTGATAAAAATGATATCATTTTAATTTTTGATGAGGTTATGACCGGCTTTCGGCTAGCCAGAGGTGGAGCCCAGGAAGTGCTTAACGTAACTCCCGACATGACTACGCTTGGAAAAATTATAGGTGGAGGTATGCCGGTTGGTGCATATGGAGGTAAAAAAGAGATTATGGATTATGTGAGTCCTGCCGGACCGGTTTATCAGGCGGGAACGTTATCAGGTAACCCGGTAGCTATGGCCGCGGGCATGACTATGCTCAATTACCTTAACGATCATCCTGTCGTTTATGAAGAGCTTAATAAAACCACCCGTTCTATCGTTGAAGGCATTCAAAAAAATCTGGATAACCTGGGGTTAACATTCACTATGAACCACATAGGTTCCATGTTCAGCCTTTTTTTTACGGAAAATAAGGTCACGGATTTTAATGTGGCCAAAACTTCAAATACGGAGACTTTTGGCTCATACTTTAAAGGTATGCTGGACAGCGGTATTTACCTGGCGCCTTCGCAATATGAGGCTTTGTTCATTTCCAGAGCTATCAAAAATGTTGAGGTTGAAGCTATCGTAGATGCGAATTATAAAGTCTTGGCAGAGCTTAAAAAAGAAGGAATGATATAACCAACTCCACAAGAAAGAAAACGAATATACAAGTAACATAAATAGCCCCGGTAAGATTAAACTTAACCAGCGTTTTAAACCAGTGCTGTTTGTATACGCGCAGAAAAGAAATAAAAGCATAGGTGGAAACAATTAAAAAGGCGCCAAAGCCTACATAGCTGGCATAATCTTCATCGTCAATATTAAGCATAGCGATTAGGCTTGCACCATACAGAAAGTAAGCGAATGTATGAAGGTGTAATGCATGAATTAGATGCGTAATGTACAGATGCTTTCTGCGGATGTAAAGCAATTTGAGTACGATCGCAAATATTGGGATCAATAGCAGCATCATAAGAGGTAGATTTTTAGCGATGAACTCTGCGAACAAGGTTTCATCTGTTCGGTTCACTCTTATCGACTGCCTGACAATGTGCTCCTCGAAGCTGGATAAATTTTTAAGGTTTAAGGAGTCATAGATCTGGTTATCTGTTATTGTAAGATCATTTTTAAGCTCATTTATTTTTTCAAAGTCGATCATGCCCAGTACATTAAAAATGTTGTGATCTTCTCCGTCTAAATTAATATCAAGACTATCGTCAGCTTTGTCCTCTTTTATCGAAGTAGTATCAGGCTTGACTTTCAACATATCATTTGAAGGGGTTTCTATGTTCTTTAAAGAATCGAGTATGGTTAACTCCGGAATAAACTTTAGCGCTCTAAGTGCGGAGCTGTCAAGTACAGCCAGCAATTCTTCTTTTTCTTTCTCTGTCAGGTTTCTTTCGAGCGCTTTTTGAACATTGATGAGCTTACCTCCGTTCATATCTTGCTCAATAGTCTTAATACGATCTTTACCTAAGGTGTTCCGCAGCTTAGCGATCTCTACCTCGTCTAAACCATCAATATTTTTGAGATTGTATGTTGTTCTTACAATGCCACCCTCTTTGTTTTCGGTATCTTCAACTGATTTTTTAGTAACTATGGTGAATACAAAGAAGAAAAACAGGCTTATAATGAGGTAAAACCTTAGCGGATGTGCAAAAGTCATCCGTTTACCATTAAGATATTGATTGGTTAGAAAGCCGGGTTGAAAGAGGAAGGGCTTAACGGACTTTGCAAATTTTGAATCCAGCGCAAAGAAAGTATTAAAGAAGTCTGCTACTAACATGTTGAAAGACACCGTATTATCGGTATTTTCCTGACCACAGATGGGGCAATAGTTGTATACCTCATCCAGCAGTGCTTTACAGTTAGGGCATTCGTTAGTCTTTCTTCTGATTTTCATGACTTACAACTTCCAAATTATAAAATACTTAGCAATTGCACTATAAAAACGAACGGGCCAAGTTACCAACACCTCACTTTTCTTATTCAGAAAGAGTGGCGCTGAATATTACATTTAGCGCGCATCTATGCTAAATTTTATTATTTTTATGTTTTTGAGAGGTGTTTATTGTTTTGATTCATTCATTTTTTAAGTATAAAGCCGTGAAATCTCACATTTTTTTAACTGCCTTATTGGCGATTTTCTCTGTTCAAATAGTAGCCCAAAATAGAAAAGATAAAGTACCTGTTACTTATGAAGAGCTCTATGATGAGCCTTACGCTATTAACAAGCTCTTTGTACAGTTCCAGCCCATGTATGGAGAACTTTTTGTTTCTAATATAAATGCCGGCTTGGGCTTAGAGGCCACTTACTTTTTAAAAGATAAGTTTACATTCCACGCTCATGGACGCCTAACGTATTATAAACGTTTTGATGCTATGCGTAACCAGTCTCTGGACAACAGTGATGTGGATAATACTGCCGAGGTATATAATTACTATGAGGCTGGTGGTACCTACCATATAAAAGATTTCGAAGAAAGTTCGTCAACTAAGATGTTCTTATATAAAAAGAGTTACCGCGGGAATCGATGGGCCGCGCGTGTTCCTCTTACCGCTGAAATACCTAGCAAGGTAAGAAAGATATATGGCGCCCGGTTAGGAGGTATTATTTTCGATACTGAGGTCGACATCAATAGAAGCCTTGAGGAGCAGGATTTGACTACAGAAGTGTTAGTAGATCCTGATGGGGTGCCTATTCCGGCGTCTTTTACGGATGCGAATGGTGAAGAACAGGAATTGGGTTTATTCAGTAGCCAAAGAACAGGCGCCATCTACGCAGGGGCTTCCATGACCTGGATACGAAATGTAGCGGTAGACTTCGATAATAAATATACCGAAGGTGTAGACGATCTGATCTTCACTGCTTTTGTGGACCTGATCGTAGCTCCCTCTGTGCGGGTAGATGACATCTTGTATAATGGGTCGGTCTATTCTGTAGACGGACTTGATACCAGCATGATAGGCTTTAGAGCCGGTATTGATGGGAAATTTAACCGTACCTGGGGTTGGGCCTATGGTGGTGAAGTAGGCGTTCGTCCAGGCTTAAAAGGAAGAGGCTTTTATGCGCTAATCAAAATTAGCTTTCCTGTGTTTAGCACCAATCTTGACTACTCGGTAGAGGCCTTCGGTAAGTAATCACTTCTTTCTCAAACCTGATTCTCCGCCATGATACTACTTATTAAGAATATCAAAGGGCTCGTACAGATAAGAGAGACACCTGTTAAATGGGTTACCGGGAAGGAAATGTCTATTCTTCCTTACATTGAAAACGCTTTTTTAATTGTAAAAGATGATGTCGTTGATGCATACGGTCCAATGTCAAACTTCGATGATTCGATAACGTTTGATATGGAGATTGATGCCGAAGGGCGGTTTGTATTTCCTGCATTTGTCGATTCCCATACCCACCTTGTATTTGCGGCTAGCCGTGAAGGTGAGTTTGTAGATAAGATCAAAGGGTTAACCTATGCGGAAATTGCCGTTAAAGGCGGTGGAATACTCAATTCTGCCAAGAAACTACAATCAATTTCTGAAGAAGAACTATTAGAGAGAAGCCTGTTACGCGCCAGTGAGATAATGGCTTTAGGTACCGGCGCCGTGGAGATCAAGAGTGGCTATGGACTTACAGTAGAAGACGAGTTGAA
>JBCDHA010000157.1:0-7625 GCA_038750705.1 Bacteroidota bacterium | reverse complement strand
CTTTTGAGCATTAATATTTTTTGATAACTCCTGAAGCTCGTTTGCCGAAATTGCTCTATCGTATAGCATATCATCCCTGCCGTAAAGCTGCGTTACGTCATTAGGGACCAAAAAGAACTCCGATTTTCTCTCTGCCCCTTCCGACATTACACCATGACCGGCATAATAAAACACCAATAGATCCTGTTCGTTCGATTGATTGGAAACCTGCTTAAGCGCACTTATTACTTTGCTTTTTGAAAAATCAGTATTGCGGATGGATAAGGAGATAACATTATCAAATAAATTACCGGCTCCTGATGAAATACTTTTTTCAAAAGCATCTGCATCTGCAACGGCATAGTTTAGGTTGTATTTTGAGTTTTTGTACTTGTCTATGCCTACGGTTACTAAAAATAACCTGGCTGCCTGACTCGCACCTCCCTTATAGTTAATCGTCAACTTTTTTTTGTCTGTATCTATTCCTGATTTAGAAGTAGCCACGGCATACAGATAGTTAGCCTCACCAAAAGAATTGGAAAGGTTGGTTTCAAAATCGATTATATCACCGGAAGGATTTTCTACATTGTCAACCAGCTTATTGTTATGAAACAGTTTTACCTCGGCAATACCCGATCTGTTTTCGGTGATCTTGATTTTTACATTAAGTTTTTTTTGGCCTGTAGTATACGCGGAAGACGGATTATTTGGTTTTACAGGAGTATCGTTAAATGATACAATCTCAATGGCCGGCATGAGTAATAGATCTTTTTCAATGTCGATTTCAACAATAGATTCTTCGCTGCCTATCAAATTGGGCAATAGCCTCGGAGAAAATCCACGGGAGAAGGTGCTTTCCAGACTCGTTCTTTTATTTGATTTTCTACTGCTCCAGAATAGTTTTCCTACCAATTCTTTTGAACCGTCAAACCGTCCATCTTTAGAAACAATCGAATAATTTCCGCCCGCATCAGTGACAATATAACCTACTATCTGATTCAGCGACGCACTGTATATTTGGTTGATATTATCGCCATAGGCATTCACTAAAATCTTATCGTCGCTTATTCTGGCGTACGGGTTAGAGATGTACTCCCGAAAGAAACCCAGGCCTCCGGCACTTCTTTCTCGTTTGGTTTTTCTGGTTGTAAAGACTTTTCCTCCTTCATCCGTCATACCAAATACGGTGAATCCCCGATAACCACCGGCACCAACCAATTTGTCTTTTAGCCTTACCAGGGAAGTATAAAACCCCACATCCTTACCTTCTTTTTTATCTGAACTTACTACATAAATGATTTTATTATCAGTTTGGTCGTTGGAAGACATTGTGCTTAGAACAGGAACATTTGCTGTATTACCTCCTCTTCTCATCTTCATCAACCTGTTTTGATAAATAAAAATGCGATCCTCATGGTCGTCATACACCCCAACATACTGCTTCTTGTATTCTTTTACCTTAACCCCGGTCTGATAATCGAAGATATAGGTTCTGAGCTTTAGCATATTCAGCCTCGGGTTAATGAGTAAATGTGATCTGAATGGGCTAAATGACATGTTCAGTATGTCGGCTTTTATTTCAATAGACCTTAAAAGGGTCTTCGTTTTTACATCGTATATCTTGGCCTTGTTTTCTACAGCTATTGCAAATAAATCGTCCTTCAGGCTTACTACGGTATTGTGAATACTTGCCTGAGTAGTTTCCTCCATTAAGATTTTTCCTGTTTTCCAATGGATTAACCGGAATCGGTTTTCTTCAATCAAAAGGACGTGATTATTGTCCGCTGTAAAAAGAACTTCATGTACCGTACCTACCTGGAATTCGTGTCGATGCATTATCCTGGACGAACCCAGATCCAGAAATTGAACTTCCCCATTATCAAAGGCGAAGGCAGCCACTTTCATATCGGGCGAGACCGACATCGCCCGTTGCTTGGCGTTCAGTTTTTCTTCATCATACTCTAGCCTGGTCTTATCTACGATCTGGGCGTTGACTTGTATGGATATACAAAACAGAACGATCGCAAATGCGAATCTTAAAAACATGATCATCTTCCGGTTTAACCACAGAAGTTAGTAAAATGCTGTCACTGGAGCAACAGCATTCGTATACAATCATTTCCTAATACCGGGTATTCCTTTGGGTGCAGCTTGATGCCATTCAAATGAAAGGGCCTTTTTTTGTTCTGGATAAATCTCATCCAGGTTATCACCGTTGTATAATCGCCCGTTTTTCATTACCATGTTTATAGAATTGGAGTGGCGAATATTATCAAGAGGGTTCTTATCTAAAATGATCAGGTCTGCGAGTTTGCCTTTTTCAATTGAACCCAGGTCTTGCTCCAGACCAAGTGCTTCTGCACCCAAAATGGTGGCTGCCTTTAACGCGTCATGTTCTTTCAATCCCCCTGACTGCATCGACCATAGCTCCCAGTGGTAGCCGAGTCCCTGAAGTTGCCCATGTGAGCCAACACCTGCTAATCCTCCTTTTTCAACCAGGTCTTTCACAAACACTGCGTGATCCTGGAACACGTGTTCTTCGTCCATAAACCAGCCGGCATTTCTCCTTCGAGATTTGGCGTCAAGCTCGGACTTGGGTGTAAAAAGATTGAGTTTTTTGTCTCCCTGAACATCTTCAGTGGCGTAATAATAGTTTTCTGCCCAAGGCCCCCCATAGGCAACCAACAGGGTCGGAGTATATGCCGTTTTCGATTCAGCCACAAAATCGATGACATCTTTATAGAGTGGGTAAATGGGGAAACTGTGTTCATGGCCAGGATAACCGTCAAGTATCTGTGTCATATTCAATTTAAAATCCAGTCCACCTTCTGTGGTTGGCATGAGCTCCTGTTCTTTTGCTGCCATAATGATCCACTGCCTGTGCTGACGGTTTCCTGTCAAATACATTTTTATCGTCTTGGTATTATAGTATTCAGAATACTGTTTCAAAATGTCCCTGGCCTGATCCAAGCTTTGAATGTTATACGCCCAGAAACCGACACCGGGTCCTGTTGAATATACCCTGGGTCCGTACATCATACCGGCGTCTACCATATCGGCATAGGTCAAAACGTCAGTGGTTGCGGTCTGTGGATCTCGGGTAGTGGTTACGCCGTAGGCCAGATTTGCTGCGTAAATCCATACCTGATTTTTATGAATACCCCAGGCCGGCCACATATGCGCATGTGTGTCCACAAAGCCCGGGACTACTGTTTTTCCGGAAAGGTCTCTTTTCTCGATTTTGCCGACAGCACTTATGCTTCCGCTGGCACCAACTTCTTTAATACGATTATTCTCAATAAGTATATCGCCCTTTTCCAACACTTCGTCACCTTTCATGGTAATGACCCTGGCGTTTTGTAGCAATATACTTCCTTTCGGTGTGTCCTTTTCAACTTCCACTTTTACCCTGATTTCGACAGGTTTATAGCCTTCATCCTCCTTTTTCTTATCGTTGTCTTCTTCCTTTTCGCTCTTCTCGTCCTTTTCCTGTTTCTCTATTTCTTTTTTCTTCTTCGCCAGTTCTTTTTCCTTGGCTTTCGCTGTGGCTATGTCATAGGTAAAGAATGCATTGCCAATAGACCAATACACCTTGCCCGCATCACGGCTCCAACTTGGGAACTGGCCGCCAATTTTGGTCAGCTTTTTTGAGGGGAAGGAAGCGCTTTCAGGCTTGGCTACATTAATAGTTATTGTTTCACCTCCTACTTTCGGAATAGTGACGGTATATATTTCATTATTGATCATCGCCAGTGCCTGGTCTCCTTCAGGCGCCATGTAAATAACTCCTGCATTCGAAGGTTTGCGTTTTGGTTCGCTGGCCGTTTCAGCCAAAATATGATGGCCTAACTCATCTAACTCAAACGCAGCTCCATACGTGGTAATACCGGTGATTTTGATAATTTCCTTTTCATCCGTCCCGTCCCAGCGAATTGACGTGAGGCCTTTTCTTCCGTACAGATATATTCGATCACTGTTTTTTACAAAATGCGGGTTACCCCGCCCTTTTGAGCGAGCGATGAAATTGGTAGCTCCACCGTTAGCTGATATCCAACGAATTTCAGCTTGTGCCCCAAATGTGAAAGGGCCATCACTATCGCTGAAAGTCTGTTGGGTACCCCGCATAAACACAATTCTATCATTACTCAGACTCCATGAAGGATCAGTATACAGAGCAGGTGTACTTGTGAGTTTAAGGGGTTTTGCTTTACCCTTGGTGTTCACCTTATAAATGTGACCCCCGTCAGTATCACTCCAGGTCACGAATGCCAACGATTGCCCATCAGGGCTCCAGGTAGGCATAGCCTCGGTAAATTCAAATTTGGTTACTCTTTTAGGTTCACCATCGGGTAAGTCCATGATGTAAAGGCGATTAAGTGCCGTAAATGCCAAACGGCTTCCGTCGGGAGAGACTGCACCGTCACGGATCTGTGTTACGGTCATCATAGGGTCATCACTTACCGGGTAGTTGAACTTTAGTTGCGGGCCGAGTTCAAGCTCGGAGTCTACTTCAAAAGGAATATTAAGTGCATTGCCGCCATTTATGGGAATACTATGTATTTTGCCTCCGTAGGATGCAATTAGGCTTTTGCTATCAGGTGTGAACGACATAGCGGGTAGGACACCTAAAGGTGCAATAGACTCTTGTTCATCACGTTGTACAGGGTACGCCAGCCATTTTTCATCTCCTGTCCCCAGGTTGCGTAGCATCAATCCCGTTTCGTCATTCCACCTCGATCCATAAACCAACCATTTGCCATCGGGTGATAATGTAGGAGAAAAGGCAGAACCATATCTTGATGTCCGGGTTTCTATCTCACCGGTTTCCCGATCATATGTTCCGATCTGGTATTGCGGAAAGCGCGCATTGTATTGCCAGGCATTATTCCTTCTGGAAAACCAAATGTATCGTTCGTCAGATCCAAACGCCGGTTCATGTACCTTAAGATTATCAGGCTTTTTAATAAGTTGAGTTCCTGAACCTCCATCAACATGATAAAGGTGCAACTTCATATTCCGAACTCCTTTACTTGCTACTATATACTTACCGTCTGGGGTCCATTCAGCAGATTGCATGTTAAAAGTATTCCCTTTAGTAATTTGCTTGGTTTCTTTGTTCTCTAGCTCTATGGTCCACGCATTATTACCACCGCTCCTGTCGGACATGAAAAGGATCTTTTTTCCGTCAGGGCTGAACTTGGGATGAGAGTCAAATGCAAGGCCCTCGGTTAAGAGCTCCGCTTTGCCACCGGTGATTGGGAGTAGGTACAGATCACCCAACAAATCAAAGGCAATGGTTTTTCCATCGGGGCTGACATCGAGTGACATCCATGAACCTTCACTGGTTTTAATGCTAATTTTTCTTTTAGCCTTTAAAGGGAGGTCCTTTTTCTTTTCATCTGATTTCTTAACAGAATCCACCGCCACTTCTGTGGTGTCCGATTGAGCATTGGCTGATATAAAACCAAGAAAGAGTAAGGTGAAGATAAATGCATTTCTCATAGAGCTAATTCAGTTTATTTCTAACCTGCATACTAATAAAAAAACATACTTTCCTATATCGGTTTGTGATCAACGGTCTGAACAATACCGATTTTTAGAGTACGTAAGTTTTTTTAACATAATACACAAAAAATTTCTTTTCCATGAAAGCTAAAGCACTCATTATATGATTATTGATAAAACCGTACAAAATAAAACTATGGAAACGGCAGTGTATGAAAAATTAAAAAATTGTAGGTACCTAGGTCGGCTTGACGATCTTAGAAAAGAGTTCTATTTTCATGAATGATATTCCGGACCAATATGTAAGGATCATGTCAGGTGTTGGTTTTGCCACTCCTGGAAATGCATTCATAGTTACGATAAGATGCGCGCCACCCAACAGCAGGTAAAAAGAAATGAAGAAGCAGCTAAAAGGCAGATCCCAGAACTTGCTTCATAAAGAAAAAGAAATAGCTACTCTTAACCTGAAATTAGAAGATAGCTATTCCTAACTTGAGCTTTTATTCGCTCCGTAATGATTTTACCGGGTTTCTTGCCGCGGCTTTCACGGATTGATATCCCACGGTTAGCCAGGCAATAACAAAAGCTATTACTCCTGAAATAATGAACAGTTCTAGCCCAACTCCAATCCGGTAGTTGTAATTAGCAAGCCAACTGGAAATTCCCCACCAGGCTACGGGAACGGCGATAAGAAAAGCAATAATTACCAGCTTGGAGAAATCTTTGGAGAGCATAAGCACAATTCCACTGACAGAAGCGCCCAGCACTTTCCGAATACCGATTTCCTTTGTACGCTGCTCCGCCATAAAAGTGGCCAGAGCAAACAAACCTAAACAACCTATAAGGATGGCAAGACCAGCGAAGATCCCGAATATTTTTGCCAACCTTGACTCTGCTCTATACATATTCGCAAACTGATCATCCAGAAAGTTGTAATTAAACGGTAGGCCTGTTCCAAACTTTTTCCACTTTTCCTCGATCAGATCAATACTATTGGCAAAGTCATTGGTAGAAAGGCGTACGGACATTACGCCCGTGCTTCTTCCTAATCGCAGTGCTAAAGGGGCTATATCCTCTTTCAATGACTCAAAGTGGAAATCTTTCACTACACCAATTATTTTATAAACATCAAACTGATCCGTTAGTACCGTACCCGTGTTACCATCAAAACCATAGGTTTGAATAGTATTACCATCTATTTGGTCAAATCCGAACTTACGCATGGCTTCTTCATTTAGGAGTACTGCCCCTGAATCAGAAGCAATGCCCTTATCAAAGTCTCTACCTTCAATGATCTCCATACCCATAGTTTTGACATAGTCGTAGTCAACGCTCCACATCTGACTATTCACAGTGTTGCTTTCATCCGGAGTCAGCCCTTTTTTCCAATAGGTGTTGTCGTTTCTATTGTAGCCATTAACAGGAATGAACCCGCTAAAGGAGGCGGAAACCACAGACCCTAGCTGAACAACTTCTTCTTTGAACGCATCCCTTGAATCGCCTAACATGTAGGCGTCGTTTACAAGTAATACCTGTTCTTTATTAAAACCGATTTTCTTATTCTGTATGTATTTCAGCTGTTTATCAACAGCGATTGTGCCAATGATCAAAAGTATGCTCACAAAGAATTGAAAGACAACCAACCCACTCCTCACTCTTGAATTTCCCGAACCAAGGGCGAGTTTGCCTTTCAGCGTGTTGATTGGTTTGAATGAACTAAGGAAAAATGCAGGATAAAGACCAGCAAGAACTCCTGTCACAAGTGCGGCAATCGCGAGGATAAAAACAAAAACCGGTTCAGACAATGGCAGTGTCAATTCCTTGCCGGAAAGCTGGTTGAAGAACGGCATAATCAACAGAACAAGGAAAATTCCAAGTGCATATGCCACCACGCTTAGCAGCACAGATTCTACCAGAAACTGACGAACTAAATGTGTTTTAAGAGAACCTAATGCCTTACGTACACCTACTTCTTTGGCTCGGTTCGCCGAGCGCGCGGTAGACAGGTTCATAAAATTGATGCACGCCAGCCCTAAAATAAAAATCGCAATGGCGCTAAATAGATATACTGTCTCTAAACTTCCGGATCTGCCAATGTCAAATACAAAATCAGAAGTAAGATAAACCTGATCTAATGGCTG
>JBCDHA010000156.1:0-7676 GCA_038750705.1 Bacteroidota bacterium | reverse complement strand
TAACTCTGAAAGACGGTACTTTACTGGAGTTTGTGGTGAAGGATGACATCAAAGACCTGAACTGGACCAAACGAAGCGCCAGCGGAAAGACGAAGTACAAGAAAAAAACCAAATTCGTCCACCATTGCTTTATCAAAATGACGCTGGCCAAAGAAGAATACACCTGGAACGGCACGCAAGGCGATGGCATCGAGGTGGTAGACCACAATGGACATTATCAGGTAAAAGCAAGGATCAAGATCAAAAAAGTGGGTGATCACGTGTTGCACGTCAAAAGCTTTTTTGACACTATGCAAGCGATCTATGCATTATTCGGACCATTGAACCCGGATACTTCCGCTTCCACGGTGCGAGACGATTCCCAGGAGTTTCACGACGACTATATGTTCGTTCCGTACGTCTGGTATGGCGGCTACTTTGATCAATACGATTATGACAGTTTCGAATACAGCGATACGGGTGAGATCATGATGGAAGATGAAGCGGCCAATGTTTTTGATAGTTAATGGCGCTTAGGCTGCTTTGGCTTACTGAAAATTACCCGCCCCAACGCGGAGGTATGGCCCAGTCCTGCGACCGATTGATCCACGGACTTCGCAAAGGAGGTTATGACATTGAGATCATCCATTTTACACTCAAGGGCAATGCGTTCGTAAGAAAGCAGCAACAAGCCGGGGGTTACGTAGCAGTAACGTTCGAAGACAGTGAGCCACACACTCTGAACCTGACCTGGAACTACATCAAAACCCTGGGTTCGTTCGATTATCTCGTTGCTTTTGGTGGCAACCTATCCATGACGGGCGCTCCTATTTTCGCGCAATGGATGGAAACGAAGCTGATCACCTTCTTACGAGGCAATGACTTTGACACGTCCATATTCACCCCCAGGAAACGGGAAGTGTTACAGTATGCCCTTCAACAGTCGGCCTTGGTTTTTTCCGTCAGTGGTGAAAAGCTGCATAAGATCAACCGTTGGACCCCGGATGTAAACGTCCACTTTGTAGCGAACGGTATCGATCTCAAGGATTGGAGTCCTACCCAAAGTGAAGTGGATTTTGCTACGGCGTGGAGAAACCAACATGCTGCGGGTAAAACCTGCATAGGTCTGATTGGGCAGTTAAAACCCAAAAAGGGGATCCAGTTTTTCATTAATGCCTTATCGAAAATGACGGTGAAGGCAGACATTCACCTGCTACTCATTGGAGACATTGAAGAAGCGCATCAGCAGGAGCTGGATGAGAAAGAATTGTCGTACACCCTTATCCCCTTTCAGGACCGGTATGAATTGATGAAGTACTACCTGTGCTGCGATGCTCTGGTCATTCCCTCCTTTTACGAAGGTATGCCGAACGTCATGCTGGAAGCCGGGGCCTTGGGTATCCCTATTATTGCTTCCAATGTGGACGGCATGGCAGATGTGATCTCGCACGAAAAGGACGGATTGCTCTTCCAGGTGGGCAATGAAGAAGCCTGCCGAAAAACGATACATCAATTCATGTCCATGAAAGATCAGTGGCATGATCTGGGACAAGCCTTAAAAACTAAAATTGAAAATGAATACACTGCACATCATGAAATTGAAGCTTACAAAAAACACATTACTTAGCACCCTGGTTGGACTATCCTTGCTGCTTCAGGCCTGCCGGGGTGGTTCGGAAACAGATACTACCGAGGAGGTAGTCAGTGAAACGCCTACTCCGGACAGCCCGGCTCCATCATCAGCGCCGAAGCAGTTTTACATCAATACGGCCACTAGTGAAAAGCTCGCCGAAATCTCAGATGAAGGTGATCAACTTATCGTTTCGCTAGGCACTTCCAACCTTTTCGGGATAGCGAAACGCGCTGATAAACGGAAATATGTAGATCAAAACGACCAATTAAAGTATACCGTAAAATACAGTGACGGTGGCCTCAAGTTGAACGATGGCAACGAAGCCCTGCTGTGGAAGATCAAGCTCTATGACGATCACCTCAAAATTTCGAATAACAACGATATGCAAAATAGTTTTCGAATTGGCATGTCCGAGTCCAATAAACTTAAGGTCAAAAGGGATGATGAAGAGATTGGCGCCCTCCGATTAAGATTAAATGATGCGTTTATTACTGTAAAAGAGAAGTATAGCGTTCGGAATTTCGGAAGCTCCCTAGCCTTAGGCGTTTTATTGATTGATGAAATACCCGATGAACAGAAATTCATGCTCTGTGCCGAGTTGTTGAAGCAAGGTAAGTGATCGCTTTTTATGCGATGGGTGGCGGATTAGGCCATCTCACTCGCGTACGTGCTTTCATTCATACTTATGATGTTAAAGACCCGTTTAAGATCATCACAGCGAATCGGGCGGCATTTCGATTTTTTACCAACGAACAGCTTGTATTCATTGAATCCGACAAAGAAACGACACGCGATGAGCTGGCCCGGAAAATCCAGGAAACCACTCGTGACCTGGTATTTAATCACCTGTACGTAGATGCGTTTCCCTGCGGTATTCTGGGTGAACTATCGGAGAGGCTCATCCTAGCAGAACACCGGCATTACTTGGCTCGGCGATTGATCTGGAAGAACTACCAACCGGTGCTGAGTAGTGAGATGACCTTCAATAGCATTTACCGGTTCGAGCCTTTAGAAACTGACCATCAGGTATTTATCCAAAAACATGGTAAGCAAATTATAGACGTCTCCTTGGATTTTAGTTTTCTGCGATCCAACAAGCCACCCCCGACCAAAAAACTTTCACAACCCTTATGGCTCATCGTGCATAGCACGCATCAGGAAGAGTTGAAACTCCTGGTTGATCATGCACAAGACATAGCGAAACTGAAACAACTACATCCTCATTTTGTAGTGCTGTCTGATGTAAGCATTCCACTCCTCGATTCCATCCAACTTCTGATGAATGAAAACCCGATGGATTGGTACCCCTTGGCAGAAAGGATCTTTACCGGAGGTGGTTTTAATACCTGGCATCAGCTCGAACCCTGGAGAAACAAGCATACGGCATTACCTTTCAAAAGAAAATTTGACGATCAGTTTTGGCGGGTTGGTCTGAAGTAGAAGTTTTTGCACCTATTTATTATCCAATTCATAACACCGAAAGGAATTACCTACCCTTCATCATAAATTCAGTCATTCTGACTTTTAATTTTATAGGATGTACTAGTTTGCTAACAAAATACAGAACAACACCTATGAACAAGCCATCCAAACAAAATAATAAAGCTTTATTAGCACTATCACTTTTCATTGCGGCATTTGCTTTCGGCTGTAGTCCTAAAAGATCAGAGGTCCCGGAAGAATCAAAAGTGAATTCCAATGAAGCGCTGAAATCGGCCCTAACCTTTTATGCTTCTTTCGATAACGGAACAGAGGCCGATTTCGCTCTGGGTGACAAAAAGCTGTATACCTCTCCCGTAAAATCCATAGATTCGGCGAAAGCGGGATTGCACAAACCGGACATTAGCATCGCCGAAGATCAAGGGCGTTATGGAGATGGCCTGTTGTTTACAGAAAGAAGTCCGGGGTATATCTTGTACAGAAGTGAGAAAAACATTTCCTACGCTACCAACGACTGGAACGGCGCCATTTCCTTCTGGTTGAGCCTTGATCCGGCCACCGATCTGGAACCCGGCTATTGCGATCCCATTCAAATTACGGACGTCAGTTATAACGATGCGGCCTTCTGGGTAGACTTCACGAAAGAAAACCCGCGTGATTTCCGTTTGGGGGTGATCGGAGACCGGGCCGTTTGGAATCCAAATCCCGAAGGTCCTGATAATGAAAATCCAATTTTTATTGAACAGTTGCCCGTGGTGAAACAACCGCCCTTTGCCAAAGGTGAATGGACGCACGTCTTTATGAACTTTTCACATTTAAATACGGATAACGGTGAGGCTCAGCTTTATCTGAATGGAAAATTGGTGGGCACCAGATCCAACATTAAAGATCCGTTCACCTGGGAGTATAAAAAATCCAATATCATGTTAGGTCTGGGTTACATTGGACTTATGGATGAGGTGTCGATTTATAACAGAAGCCTGACTGCAGAAGAAATCAATACGCTGTATCGGTTCAAGGATGGGGTGAGGGAGTTGTTGTAAATATGACACTTAAAGAATTCGATAAAGTGAGGTTACTTGCTGTGTGGTTAAGATATCTCCACTTCGTTGCGATATGACTTAGAAAACAAAGTCCTTTAAAATTAAACTTAAAAAGGAAGTCATTTCGGAGCGATAGCGTAGAAATCTTTGCCATCAAGCAAGTCAACGGCTAGCTTCATCTTATGAAATCATTTTATGTCTATATCGTCACTAACCCTAAGAAAACGGTATTGTACACGGGTATGACCAACGACTTGGAATACAGAGTTATTGAGCATTACCGAAACCGTGGAAAACGGAAAACATTTGCAGGGCGATATTACTGTTACCAGCTTATTTATTACGAAGTTCATGATACAGCCATAGGAGCTATAGAAAGAGAAAAGGAGATCAAAGACTGGAGTAGAGAGAAAAAAGAAGCATTGATCAATCAGGAGAATCCCACCCGGACTTTTTTAAACGATCAAATAACAGACTGGCCACCTCATCCTGATGTAACTCAGAGGTAGTTTCACCCCTGTATGGCAAAAATGTCTACGGTATGACTTAGAAAAATAAAAGAAGCCTGACTGCAGAAGAAATCAATACGCTGTATGAGTTTAAGGATGGGGTGAAGGAGTTGTTGTAAAGGGGGTGCTTAATAAGGTTGTTTACTGCATGGTAAAGATGTCTCCACTATGTTACGACATGACTTAAGAAAATAGAGTCATGTTAAAGCGAACTAAAAAGGGAAGTCATTCCGTAGCGGAGCGAAGGAATCTTTGCCCCAAAGAAGATCAAGGGACATCTTCATTTGTTGTGAACCGTATTGTTTTACTTCTCATCAAATCAAAGAAGGCTTGTTACCTGCTTCATGGCTAAGATATCTCCACTTCGTGGCGATATGACGTAGAAAACAAGGTTGCTATAGAATGGAACTTAAGAAAAGAAGTCATTTCCGAGCGATAGCGTAGCCCGCTTGACCGTAGTCGGGCAGGAAATCCTTGCCACCATAAAAGTCAACGGCTATCACTGAATAATATCTTGTACATTACATACTTTTCCCTGTACTTTAACCGATTAACAATTTTGAGTATAATCATCTGACCTGGTGTCTATATCTTTATGAATCAATTGTCCAAACAACCCGCTAATGAAATCCATTTTGGCCTGGTAGAAAACGCATCCATTGACGATTTCTTTAAAGAACTAAAGGACATTGAGCAACAGGCCAAAGTTCGTGTAGGTAGCGATGACATTAGACACTTACTCAAGTTAGAGCGTTGGTGCAATTGGCTTTATATTTTTGGCCTGGGAACCGCATGGATTTTGCCAAATCCAATTTCTGCCTTTTTTCTGAGTCAGTCAAAATTCGGCAGATGGGCTTGTTTGGCACATCATGTACTTCATGGTGCCTATAATCACATTGATGGTGTTCCTGATCGATTGACGAGCAATAAATTTGCGAGAGGAATAAGGCGATTCTCAGATTGGTTTGATTGGATCTTACCATCTGACTGGGTCTATGAACATAACTTTCAACATCATTATCATTTAGGAGAAAAACATGACCCTGATCTTGTAGAAGAAAACCTTCAATGGCTCAGAGATAAGAAATATCCTAATTCAGTCAAATGGTTTATCGTTTTTATACTGGCGTGCACCTGGAAGTTTATTTACTATAATTCAAATACCATCCTTGAAAACTATAAGAAGAAGAGCGGAAACACCTCTACAGCATTAAACTTAAGCTATACCTGGAATCTCAAATACCCACCAGCCCGAAGGCTCATCCTTTTCAGCATTTTGCCTTATTTCTGTTTTAACTTCGTTTTGCTTCCGTCACTCTTTCTTTTTATAAGCCCTACGGCTGCTTTGTATGTACTTATCAATTTGGTTTTAGCAGAAGTTTTCACAAACCTGCACAGTTTTGTTATGATTGTTACTAATCATGCGGGTTCCGATATTTTTCGCTTCAGAACTAAAATATCAGAAAAAAGAGAATTCTTCATAAGGCAAATTGTGGGGTCCACCAACTATAAAACCGGAGGTGATCTTAACGACTTTTTCCATGGGTTTCTAAACTATCAAATAGAGCACCATTTATGGCCTAAAATGACGCTCAGACAATATCAATTTGTACAACCCAAGGTGAAAAAGCTGTGCCATGATTTTGGCATTCCATATAATCAAGAATCATTTGTGAGCAGGCTTAAAAAAACAGTCAATGTGATGATTGGCGTGGAAACCATGAAAGTGGTTTAAGGCAATAACTTATTTGATATAATATATTTTATGGCATAATTCTGAATTTTCTTATACCGGTTAGTGGATACCGTGTAAATTTTAAGTTGTCCTATCTTCAATCGGTAGTGCACTTAGTAGTTCATAGGTAACAAATGTCATATCAAAATTGGAAATGGGTGCAACATACCTTTTTTAAGTCATTCCGTAGTGATAACGAAGGAATCTTTGCCACAAAGAAAGTCCACCGTTTACTTTCTGAATGGCAAATATGTCTCCACTACGTTACCACATGACTTAAACAGTTAAAAGCAATCGTGACCATTTTAAAATACACCTTGAATACAAGATAAAACTGAAACTAGCTATCCCATCGTTGATACCAAAAGGGCATCCGATCAAGAGGGTGAACCCAGTGGAAAGCTCATCCTAAAAACAGTACCCTTCCCTACTTCACTCTCTACCGTAACACTTCCTCCATTCGACTTTACTAAGTCATGTACTAGATTCAGTCCTAATCCGGTGCCTTTTTCACCCTTCGTGCCTGGTTTTACCTTATCGTCCCGGAGTTCGAAAATGTCAGCCATCTTATCTTTCTCTATTCCTATACCCGTATCGGAGATGGTGAGTATAAGCTCTTTTTCTTCTACCCGTGCTGAGAAACTAACACTTCCATTTTCCTGTGTGAATTTGATAGCATTGCTGGATAAATTTCTAAGAACAGTCATAAAACTGCTCTTATCTAAATACCCTTCTAAGGATTCATCGCATTGCATCTGCAAAGTGATCGACTTGGACTGTGCTTGAGGTGTAATCAACGACATGTTATCATCCAGACATGCTTTTATATTGAGCATTTTGGGGTTGAAAGGCATAACCCCTTCCTCTTTTAAGGCCCAACTCAATAGATTATCAAGTAGGGTATTTACCTGATCGGCAGACTTTTTAAGGTGTCCATACATTTCATCCAGTTGCGCATCCTCTTTTGCGTCATACGTATCAACGATATGGTATTTGATCAACTCGTTAAAACCGAATAAATGCGCCATGGGGCCTCTGATGTCGTGTGAGATGATGGAAAAAAGCTTTGATTTGGTTTTGTTTGCCACGTCCAGCTTATCGTGTTCTTTTCTAAGCTCTTCCTGAGTAGACTTCAGGTTTTCTAATGACGTTTTTAATTCAGACGTTCTTTCCTCAATCCTGTTTTCCAGATTTTCGTATAGCTGCGCATTCTCCATTGATACGGCTATTTGTCCGGATAGTAATTCAAGAAAACGTACGCGGTTTTCGGTGAACACTGATTCCTGTAAATTATTTTCCAGGTACAAAATCCCTTCCAGCTTTCCCTTGTTCAACAT
>JBCDHA010000155.1:0-7691 GCA_038750705.1 Bacteroidota bacterium | reverse complement strand
GTTTGCCTTTCTTTTTTCCTTATCTCTTAACCCCTTCCGGGAAAAGCGAGTGCAAAGATAAAATTCCTAAATCACTCTGCAATACTTAGTCGAAAAAAAATGAATTTATTTTTTCCAAAAACCCCCAATCAATACCTCATACATCCCCCGCCTTATGCCTTAAGGGGACGCGAAGATACAAAGACATTAACTATTCACAAGAAGTAGAACAAGAAAATTTGAAAATTTAAACCGCCACCTCCGTTCTCCAAATAGTTTCGGTACGGTCTGGCCCTGTAGAAACTATATTAATAGGTACATTTAATTCTCCAGCCAAGAATGAAACGTAGTTTTTCAGCTCAATTGGTAACTGGTCATACTCTGAAATTCCGCTTAGCGAGGTATGCCATCCATTCATTGTTTTATAAACAGGATCAAGCTTTTCGTCAACTACCTCATATGGAAAAATATCAGTTTCCGTTCCATCTTCTCTTTTGTAACCTGTACACACCTTAATTTTTTCAAAGGTACTCAGCACATCCGCTTTCATCATAAACAGCTGAGTAACACCGTTTATCATAACGGCATATTTTAAAGCAGGTAAATCCAGCCATCCACACCTTCGGGGTCGCCCTGTAGTAGCGCCAAATTCATGTCCTTCCTTTTGGAGTCGGTCTCCATCTCTATCGAACAGTTCTGTAGGAAACGGCCCACTACCTACCCTTGTGCAGTAGGCCTTAAAAATACCATAGACTTCACCTACCTTATTCGGAGGTATACCTAACCCACTGCAAGCTCCTGAAGAGGTAGTATTTGAACTCGTAACGAAAGGGTAGCTGCCAAAATCCACGTCCAATAAAGAGCCTTGAGCCCCTTCAGCCAGTACTTTCTGACCAGCGTCTATGGCTTCATTTACATAATATTCGCTTTCTATTAGTTTGAATGATCGTAAATAATCTATGCTTTCAAAAAATTTCGTTTCCAACTCCTCCATGTCGTAAGACAGATCGTACTCTTTAAGAATGCCCAGATGTTTATTACGAAGTCGTTGATATTTATCTTTAAATCTTAGTGAAAGCAAATCACCAACTCTCAGCCCGGTACGCGCAATTTTATCTTGATATGTGGGGCCGATACCTTTTAAGGTTGATCCTATTTTTTCCACTCCTTTCGCCTTCTCATATGCTGCGTCCAACAATCGATGCGTTGGGAGAATGAGTTGGGTTTTTTTTGAAACGAATAAGTTAGCATGTACATTAAGATCAAACTTATTTAATGCCTCTATTTCTTGCTTAAAAATTACCGGGTCTAATACAACACCATTTCCAATGACATTTTTAATCGTATCTCTAAAAATACCTGAAGGTATTTGATGTAATACGTGCTTTATGCCATCAAACTCAAGAGTATGCCCGGCATTAGGACCCCCTTGAAATCTGGCCACCAAATCGTATTTAGGTGCAAGGAAATCAACTATTTTACCCTTGCCTTCGTCTCCCCATTGAAGACCCAATAATAAATCGACAGCCATTATAAACTATTTTTAAGCACTTCAACTGCTTCTGACTTGTCTTGGGCAATATTAAATATTGCATTTAGTTTGGTTATGATAAGAAGCTTTTTGACATTTTCTGATGGATTGAGCAGGCACACTTCCCCTCCCTTATTTCTAAACTTGGTGAGGACTGTAATGAGAACTCCAATACCACTACTGTTTATATATCTGAGCCCGGAGATATCAATCATGCACAACATTATATCATCTTTAATGTAGTTGTTTACCAACTCTATTATATCAAGACCGCTGCTTTCCCCGATAAGATCGCCACTTAGGTTAAGCTCTAAAATCTGGTCGTTAAGTTTATGACTGAATTCCATATTTATTTTTTTGTTTCGAGTTTGATTTGACAATCACGACAGATGCCGTATAAATTTAAAGAGTGATGAAGAATATCAAAGTTGAGCAACTCCCCTACCATGGTCTGAATATTATGTATTCGAGGGTCGCAAAATTCAACTACTTTGTGGCACTCGGTACAGATTAAATGATCATGCTGTTTATAACCATATGACTTCTCATACTGAGCCAGGTTACGTCCAAACTGGTGTTTACTTACTAAGTCGCACTCCACCAATAAGTCTAATGTATTATAAACGGTGGCCCTGCTAACTCTATAGTTCTTATTCTTCATACTGATGTAAAGAGACTCTACATCAAAATGGCCCTCCCGCGTATATATTTCTTCTAATATAGCGTAACGCTCGGGCGTTTTGCGCAAACCTTTATTCTCCAGATATGCTGTAAATATCTTTTTTACTTCATCAAAAACCTTCTCGTTCAGCGCCATGCAGTTTTAATATAGGATTGCAAATATATAATTTATCAGAAAAGCTCCCTGATTAACTACTCGTTTGATTCTACACGCGATACTTTAACAACTCCGTCAACTTTTTCCAACTGTTTAGTAAGTATATCAAGGTGTGCTGTGTCATTTACATATAGCGTTATTTGACCCTCAAAAATACCACTGTCAGTATCTATAGACATAGACCTCATATTTACTTTCAGTTCTTCAGAAATTATAGAAGTCACATCGTTAATCAAACCCACTCGATCCGTACCAATGATTTTAAGCGTAGAAAGGAACGACGATTGGTGTTGAGATGCCCATTTGGCTTTAACAACACGATGTCCGTGATTTGCCAATAGTTCGGGAGCATTAGGGCAGATTACTCTATGAACCTTAATGCCTTCATTAACTGTTACAAAACCAAATACGTTATCGCCGGGAATTGGATTACAACACTTAGACAGCTTGTAATCAATTACGTCCATATCCTCGCCTATCAGGAGTACGTCATGTGACTTGACCTTAAAAAGCTCAGATTCAATACTCTTTACATCCGGTATTTTAGAGGTAGGTCTCGACTTGATAGTGGTGGCCGGCTTGTAATCTTTAAATTCCTTAATCTGCTTAGACTCAAGGATACCTTTCCCAAACTTGAAAAATAACTCAAACTGGTTATTTACGCTGAAATATTCCCGCATTCTATCGAATGTTTCGTTTGACGGCTCCAGTTTTAGCTGTTTCAATTTGCGGTATACAATTTCTTTTCCTTCGTCGGCGTAGTGTTTCTTGTCCTCCTTTAAGCCGTCTTTTATTTTTGACCGTGCTTTTGAGGTAACTACGAATCTTAGCCAATCTTCATTCGGACTCTGTTTGCTGGAGGTAAGTATTTCAACCTGATCACCGTTCTTAAGCTTATAATTTAACGGCACCAGCTTTTGGTTGATCTTAGCACCAATACACCTGGCACCCACTTGCGTATGTATGTCAAAAGCAAAATCAAGTGCCGTAGCTCCGTTGGGTAAGGTTTTTAACTCGCCTTTTGGCGTAAAAACAAAGACCTCCTCATTGAATAGATTCCCCCGGAAGTCATCAACAAATTCCAACGCGGAAGAATCATTTTGCTCAAGCATATCGCGAACCTTAGTAATCCATTGCTCAAGTCCGGATTCCTGTGAGTGATTATCTTTATATTTCCAATGAGCTGCGTACCCTTTTTCAGCAATTTCGTCCATTCTTCGTGTACGAATTTGAACTTCAACCCACTGGCCATTTTTCGCCATAACGGTGGTATGCAAGGATTCATATCCATTGGCCCGGGGAGTACTTATCCAATCCCGCAGCCGGTCAGGATTTGGTTTATAAAAATCCGTAACGATACTATATACCTGCCAGCAATCGGCCTTTTCCTGTTCTAGTTCTGAATCCATAATAATTCGAACCGCGAAAAGGTCATAAACTTCCTCGAACGGGATGTTCTGATTTTTCATCTTGTTCCAAATAGAATGGACTGATTTTGGACGTCCTTTAATTTCAAATCTGAAATTATGTGCCTGCAGCTCACGCTGGATTGGGCGGTTGAAACTTTTTATAAATCGAGCTCGGGTTTCTTTAGCTGCATCAATTTTTCTTACTATCTCAGCATACATTTCGGGCTCAGTATATCTCAAGTACAAATCTTCCATTTCAGATTTTATACCGTACAATCCCAAGCGATGTGCTAATGGTGCGTAAAGAAAAATAGTTTCGGAAGCAATTTTGTACTGCTTATTTACAGGCATGCTTTCCAGCGTACGCATGTTATGGAGGCGATCTGCCAACTTTACCAAAATCACTCTCACATCTTCTGAAAGTGTTAAAAGCATTTTCCGGAAGTTTTCAGCCTGCTGAGAGCTTCCATGCTCGAACACTCCGGAGATCTTAGTGAGACCGTCAATAATTCGAGCTATCTTTTTCCCGAAAACACGCTCCATATCTCTGATTGTCCAGTCTGTATCCTCCACAACATCGTGAAGTAATGCTGCAATTATAGATGTAGTTCCCAGGCCAATCTCGTCAACGCAGATCTTAGCTACAGCGAGCGGGTGGAATATATATGGCTCGCCTGATTTTCTGCGTGTGCCTTTATGCGCTTCAAGAGCTACATTAAAGGCTTTCCTTATGAATTTAGAATCATTGTCTTTAAGTAATGGCTTTGCTCTCCTAAGCAGTTGCCGATAGCGCCTGACTATCTCTTTGTTTTCTTCCTGAACGTCAACATCTATCATCAAATCAGCCAAAGCACTTTTTCTTAAAATTCACAGGATAAAATTATTTGTGTTAATCCAAAAACTATTTACATTTGCACTCCAATTTTAAAACAGCGGATGTGGCGAAATTGGTAGACGCACTAGACTTAGGATCTAGCGGAGCGATCCATGGGGGTTCGAGTCCCTCCATCCGCACCAAAAACAACCCTTCATCACGATAGCCCTATGATTTACAAGCAATCGGGATGAAGGGTTTTTTACTAATTAACCATTAAAATTTTATCGTTTTGGATATTACATTAGACAAAAAAACTTCCACTGAAGCTTTAATTAAAGTTAAGTTAAAGGAGAATGATTATCAACCTAATGTAGAAGAAAAAGTAAAGGAGTATGCTAAGAAAGCCAACATAAAGGGCTTCAGGCCAGGAAAAGTTCCTGCATCGCTTATCAAAAAGATGTATGGAAAGTCCATTGTAGCCGAAGAAATAAACAGCATCCTTTCAAAGTCGTTAAGCGATTACATCAAAGAACAGAATATCCAACTTATTGGCGAACCGCTTCCGGATCAAGAGAAAGCTAACCAGATAGACTGGGAAGCTCAGAAAGAGTTTGAGTTTGATTATGATATAGGCATGATTCCGGAATTTACTTATGACGTATCAAACAAGCAAAAGGTTAAGTCTTATAAAATCGAATTAGATAAAAAGACTGAGCAGGAGACTTTAGATAACATTAAAAAACAATTCGGTACGGTTACAAATCCTGAAACGGCTCAAGAAGGTGATGCCTTTTATGGCGAGATTAAAGAGAATGACGGCGACTTGCACAATCAGGGTGTTATCCAATTTAATGATGTAGCAAAAAAAGAGCAAAAGAATTTTCTTGCTTTAAAACCCGGCGATTCTCTCGAATTGGATATCAAAAAGGCCTTTAAAGACGAGCAGACTGTTTCACACGTTCTTAACGTAGGGCTTGAAAAAGCCAATGAAGTACAAGGCAAATATACTTTCATTCTAAAAAACATTAATCACACAGAACCTGCGGAGTTAAATCAAGAGTTATTTGATAAAGTTTTTGGGAAAGATGTGGTGAAGAGTGAAGCGGATTTCCTGGCTAAGGTGAAAGGAACCGTAGAGGATAATTATTCACGCGAAACAGACTACTTTCTGGACAAAACCATCAAAGATCATCTGGTGGATAAAACAAAAATTGAGATCCCAAACGAATTTCTAAAAAAATGGCTTTTAATAAGTAATGAGGGTAAAGTAACTGTAGAAGACATTGAAAAGGAATTTGATGAATACGTAAAATCGCTTAAATGGGATCTTATAAAAAATAAAATCGCCACAGATGCCGAAATAAAAGTTGAGAATGACGAAGTGGTTGACAAAGCGAAGTCATTAATACTTCAGCAACTGGGAGGGCCTGGCGCTGCCGAACAACTTAAGGATCACCTTGATGATTTTGCCGATAATTATCTAAAGGCAGAAAATGGGCAAAACTACATTAAGCTTTATGGAGAAGTACGCGACGAGCGAATTCTGAAACATTTAAAAGAAAATATTTCAATTACCGAGAAAAAGGTAAGCTTAGATGAATTTAAAAAGCTTGTTAAATAGACCTTGTTTAGTACATAAAAAAGCCTTATCCAACCATTTTGGGTAGGGCTTTTTTCGTTCGGTCAAGACCCTTTTTGTCAAAAACTTGTTATTATTGAGTAGAACAAAAACAGGAAAAAACAGCGATGATCAATAAAGAAGAATTAAGAAAGTTTGCCGTTAAAAATCAAGGAATTAGTGGTACTACCTTCGACGCTTATGCAAATTCAGTACAAAATATGACTCGATCAGTGATCGAAGAAAGACCAACCCGTTTTGCAGAAATTGACGTATTTTCCCGACTTATTATGGATAGAATTATATTCTTGGGAATGCAAGTTGAGGAAGGTATTGCCAATATAATAACGGCACAACTGTTATTCCTGGAATCGGTAGACGCAAAAAAAGATATTTTACTTTATATAAACAGTCCGGGTGGTTCTGTTTATGCAGGTTTAGGTATGTATGATACCATGCAATATGTTGGACCTGATGTAGCTACGATTTGTACGGGTATGGCGGCATCCATGGGCGCTGTACTTATGGCAAGCGGTGCCGCCGGTAAAAGAGCTGCGTTGCCTCATGCCAGAATTATGATCCACCAGCCTAGCGGTGGTATGCAAGGCCAATCCAGGGATATGGAGATCACACTAAAACAAATGCAGGAGCTACGTAAAGACTTGTATACAATTTTATCAAAGCATACAGGGCAGAAGTATGAAAAAATAGAAGAGGATTCAGATCGTGACTACTGGATGCGTGCTGATGAAGCAAAGAAATATGGCCTCATAGATGAGGTGCTGATAAAGAAATAAAATAATGGCCGAAGTAACCTGTTCGTTTTGCGGACGAAATAAGAAAGACGTAGACCTGATGATATCGGGTATTCATGCCCATATCTGTGATAAGTGCATCACGCAGGCGAGTCAAATTCTGTCAGAAGAGAAAAAAACAACTCCTGCAGAAAATGGTACGCCAAATTTTAATTTGGTGAAGCCTAAGGAAATGAAAAAATTCTTAGACGAGTTCGTAATTGGTCAGGACGAAGCCAAAAAAGTAATGTCCGTTGCCGTATATAACCACTACAAACGGTTGATGCAAGAAAAATCCGAGGATGACATTAACATAGAAAAATCAAATATTATTATGGTAGGCGAAACGGGTACCGGTAAGACGTACCTGGCTCGCACTATGGCTAAGATACTTCAGGTTCCCTTTTGCATTGCAGATGCCACGGTCCTTACAGAAGCCGGATATGTAGGTGAAGATGTAGAAAGTATTCTAACCAGGTTACTACAGGCAGCTGATTATGACACTGATGCTGCGCAACGCGGTATCGTTTATATAGATGAACTCGATAAGATCGCGCGTAAATCGGACAATCCATCTATAACACGAGACGTGAGCGGTGAAGGAGTACAGCAGGCACTTTTAAAACTATTAGAGGGCACTACGGTAAATGTGCCCCCCCAAGGTGGCAGGAAGCACCCGGATCAAAAGATGATCTCAGTAAATAC
>JBCDHA010000154.1:0-7725 GCA_038750705.1 Bacteroidota bacterium | reverse complement strand
GGTTGCGCCGCGATTTTCAAGAAAGCCAAACGAGCGTGCCGCCAGCCGGACCGGAGGATTTAGAACAGCCTCAAAACGCGGGGAGCGCGCCTGGAGAGGTAATGCACAAGGTAGAGCTATCTCTACCCGATCCAGAAGGATCACCTTTACTAGAAAAGGACGTTATCAAAGGTTTCCAGGTTCTGCACGGTCCATAACCCGGGATCCGGAGCGGCCAAGAAAAAAAACACGCATAGTGCCCAGATCACTTTCCGGAACCAACAGAATTCGAAAGGGTAGAAGTCCGTATTCTTCGTTTAGAAAGCAAACGCCTTGGGAGAAAGCGTTTAAAGGTGATATTACCGGCCGAACATTCCGAACCAAACGCACGACTGAAAGACCGATAATTCAAAAACCGGCCCCTACAAAGTATAGCAGTAAAGGCCGCGTTAATGACCGTCCGTATAAGGGTAAGATGCAGGGTGGATTTAGAACCGCGACGAAGCCATCGGAAAGGGCCTGGAAGAAAGATATTTCTGGCCATAAGTTAAGAATTAGAACTACAGGTCGGCCTGATTTTACTAGTGCTCGGTTCCAGCCTTACCCTAAAAGAAAAAGGAAGGGCGATCGTGCTTACAAAGGCACAATTAAAGGTGGGGGATACAAAAGTGCTGGCAAGAGGATCGAAATTGTAGGGCAGCGGATCCAGGACAAAAATAAAGGTGGAGGATCAATAGCCAGAAATAAATGGAATAACCGCGGTAGGCCTGTTCAAGGTAAAGGGGTCACGCGTCAGGATAACAGCATTGTACGTTTCCAAGGGAATATCAAAGGAGGGAAACCACTGAAGGGCGGTGGTACCGTAAGCCGCAACAAATGGAATAATCGAGGTAAACCGGTGCAGGGGCGAAGTGTAACGGGTCAAGACAACCGGATAGCGCGCTTTCAGGGCAATTTAAAAGGGGGTAAACCATTGAAAGGTGGTGGTACCGTTAGCCGTAATAACTGGAACAATAGAGGGAAACCTGTTCAGGGTAGGGGCGTCACCCGGCAAGATAACAGTGTTGCGAGGTTTCAGGGAAATCTAAAAGGGTTTAAACCGGTTAAAGGAGGGGGCTCGGTAAGCCGCAATAATTGGAATAACGATAATAAACCCATTACAAAAGATCGCTTGAAGTTTCAGGATTTTAACATTGCCGGCTGGAGCGGTAGAACGAAGCGTAGGTCAACGCAACCATCCAGGGAAGCCAAAAAGGCGGCAGAGTTTACAGGTAGAACTAAGCAGATGGTTCGAGGGAAGTACGACGGTTATGCCTCAGAGTATCGGGGTGATCAAAAGAGAAAATACAG
Source organism: Bacteroidota bacterium (assembly GCA_038750705.1). Classification (GTDB taxonomy): domain Bacteria; phylum Bacteroidota; class Bacteroidia; order Cytophagales; family Cyclobacteriaceae; genus Fulvivirga. The sequence goes on along the minus strand of JBCDHA010000154.1, from coordinate 6,396 downwards.
TTATAAAAAGAATCCAAATGCCGCTGATGAATCAATTAAGGTAAAAGAACCTACCAAAAACGACCGGCTCAGTGCAAATTTCCAGGGCTTTAATAAGCGTAGAACCGGCTATGTCAAGAACAAAAGCGCTGCCGACGAATCCTTGAAAGTGCGTGCGCCTAACAGTAACTACAGGAAACGGGGAAATTATCAGGGTAATATAAAGAGGACATGGCGATACACTAAGAATCCGAGTTCTGCAGACGGAGCCTTGAAGGGTATTGCTCCAACGCGAGATAGCAGGAAGGGTGGTGACTTTCAAGGGCGTATGAGGTTGGCCAGAAGATATACCAAAAAACCTCATGCAGCCGATGGCTCATTAAAAGGTATTGGCCCTTCGCGGGCATCTATTCAGGCAAGTAACTACCAGGGGAATCTTAAAATGTCGCGCAAGTACATTAAGAACCGGCACCCTAGTTTTAAGTATGACAATGGCAGGGATGACTCCAACGAATTTAAAAAAGGACTGTTCAACCTGAATCTTTTATGGGCTAAGTTGTTTAAGAAGAATGAAAACCAGCCTAGACACCTGAAAGAGAAGGTACGGAAACCCAGATTTGATAAAGGAGAACAAGGACTTTGGTACGACTAGTATGAATTGGACAGAAATAAGAGATGTTAGTGAAATAGATACCCTTAAAAAGGAATCGAATGACGGGCCCATCATGCTTTTTAAACATAGTACAAGCTGCCCGATCAGTAGTATGACTTTGAACAGACTTGAGCGCTCCTGGAATGAGGCTGAGGTAAACGGCTTGAAGCCTTACATATTGGACCTGATCCGTTATCGCGAGATTTCCAACCAAATAGCTGAATCTTTCGGTGTGCCTCATGAGTCGCCACAGGTGATTGTGCTTAAAAACGGAGAAGTCGTTTATGATACCTCTCACATGGGTATCAACTTTAGTGATTTGAAGGCATTGGTCTAAAATTACAGGTGTCTGACTAAATTTTTTAAACAAAAAAAGTGCCTTTAAAGCGTCCGAGAAAAGGATTTTTCTTCGAAGCTGAAAACTACCTCCACCCGTCAAATGGCGGGAGTAACTACGCACGGACCTTTTGAGGGAATTTAAAGGGTGTTTTTAGCGAATGATTCCAAATAAAAAAATCCTTTCTCGAACGCCGATAGTCTAAAATGGCGGTTTTGATCCCTACTCGCAAGCGGGAAGGGCGGGATTTAGAGATAAAGCCACTGACTTTAGGCGTAACTTTTTCATGCCTGTCCCGTCACTTTTTTAAATTTTCAATAATTTATCATCAAACTATATCTTACTCCTTTGCGTTACTAGGGGTATATGGGTAACTTACGTTTCGTATTAAAGTAGATGAGGTACAAAATCATTATCCCCTTCCTGGTTCTTTTTCTGCTGTCGGTGAGTGCGATGGCTCAAGATCGTGATGCTGATGACTACCAAACGGAGTTTATCTGGGGGGTAAATAAAAATACAGCAGGGGGTCTTATCGGTGGCTTTGTATTTAGAAAATCTTTTCAAATCAACGAAGGGCTTTTTCAGAGCTATGGTCTTGAGGTGATGAATGTAAAGCACCCGCAGGAGTTTCAGCTGAGAAGAAACACAGGTACCAATGCCTTTATTCTTGGAAAGGTAAATTACCTCTACGCGTTCAGGTTTCAATACGGCCGGGAGATGATTCTCTTCAAAAAAGCACCTCAGCAAGGAGTGGAAATCAAGCTTAATGCTGCAATAGGTCCATCACTAGGCTTGCTGGCACCATATTATGTGGAAATTGGTGTGGATCCGTTCAATAGCAGACGCGTGCGCTACGATCCTAATGAGCATGGAGCCGAAGAGATTATAGGTTCAGGCTATATCTTACAGGGTATTACGGAGTCGGAACTACGAATCGGGGCAAATCTGAAAACGTCACTGAGTTTTGAACTGGGAACCTCTAAAAATAACGTCACAGGATTTGAAGCTGGGTTTCTTCTAGATGCCTATACCCAAGAGATTGAACTCATGTCTGCAGCGGACAATAAAGCGCTCTTTCCAACCGCCTTTATCACCTTATTCTACGGCTCTCGCAGATAGTTTCTGCAGGGCTGAATTACAAAACTATAAATTGCTAATTTTGTTATCCTACAAATGTTGAGGGGATGATTGAACTGCCTGTTGTATCAGAAAAAGAAAAGCAAAAAAGGAAGCCGGATTGGCTTCGTGTAAAGTTACCGGTGGGTAAAGAGTACGCCAGTGTGCGTAAGTTGGTAGACCAGCATAAACTACATACCATTTGCGAGAGTGGTAACTGTCCGAATATGGGGGAATGCTGGGGAGCAGGTACTGCCACTTTTATGATCCTTGGAAATGTATGTACTCGAAGTTGTACCTTTTGCGCTGTGGCTACGGGTCGTCCGCCGGAGTACGATGTGGAAGAACCCCAACGTGTGGCTGAAGCTATCAAGTTAATGGGAGTTAAACACGCTGTAATTACCTCCGTTAACCGTGACGAACTCAAAGATCGTGGAGCCGAGATCTGGTACCAGACCGTAGTAAAAACCAAAGAGCTTTCTCCCGAAACAACTATTGAAACCTTAATTCCGGATACCAAGGGAAACTGGGATGCACTTTACAGAATGATTGATGGCGGCCAGGAGGTAGTTTCCCACAACATGGAAACGGTAGAGCGACTTTACAGAAGGGTACGCCCTCAGGCTAAATACGCCCGAAGCCTGGAACAAACTAAACTTACCAAGGAAGCCGGTAAACGGACCAAATCCGGGATTATGCTGGGTGTTGGCGAGACGGTTGATGAAGTACATCAAGCTATGGACGATTTGGTGGAACACGGCTTAGATATTTTGACGTTAGGCCAGTATCTACAGCCTACCAAAATGCATCTGGAGGTAGCTGAATTTATCCATCCTGACCAGTTTGAAGCTTATAAAGAAGAAGGGTTGAGAAGAGGGTTGAAATATGTAGAGTCCGGGCCATTGGTACGTTCTTCATATCATGCGGAACGCCATGTGAATGTACCTATATAGGTAGGCCTAAGCCTTTAATTAATTTTCAATTTCGATTGGGTTTCTCCGATAGCTTGTCAAAGAATTTAACAATCTCCGGCATATAGCTTTCAAGATCCGGATAATCTTCTCGGTTACGAGAGTATTTTTCCAGTTCTTCAACAAGCTCTGCTGTCCAATAAAAGCCGCTATTTATTTGTTGGTTTAACTCCTTCTCAATGAGACTTTCCGGATAGTTGTGGTCTTTTAGATATTTGAGAACCGCTGCCCTTACTACCGCTTCAGCATACATAGTTAGCCACGTGCCATAGGCCAACGATTCAATTTGACTTTTAAGATGTTCGAAAATCTTGGTTCCACTGGTAGCTAAGTCATCATAATGTTTTTGAACCACATGATTCACAAAGGAGTGGTTGAATTCATGAAGCAAAGTCGGGAAGTAATCCTTTACAGGATAGAAGGGTATCCCCAGGCTATCTACGCTCCAGGTGCCCATAACAGCGTACACTATTTCTTTGCCCTGGACGAGTATTTTTGGGCCGTAATTTCCACCTCCATTCCCCAACCATTCACTATTTGCAAGCACTAAAGCAAGTCACTTCGTTGAAGTTTCCGATTGAGAAACTTGAATAGATGCCATTAATAATAACATTAAGTTCATGGGACTATTTTAACTAACGACCAATCAATAAAATCTAACCTTTTAAGATTACTTTACTGAGAATGTATAAGAATTCATTCCGTTTGTAAGTGCATACTCTCCCTTATCCAATTCAGATGATATAACTAATTCGTAAATATTTCCTTCTAAATTTCTTGAATTGAAATCAATTATGTTTTCATTACGCTTATTCAACTGTCCCATTAGATTAGAACTCATTATTGCTACCTGTCTTGATTTTTTCTTTACATCAAGCTTATAGATTTTCATGGCGGTTAATAATGTAGGACTATTGGAATCGATAATTAAGGTAATCTTTGACGTGTTGATTTTGGTTTTTGATTCAGCGCCCGAGAATTTGTAAGATATTTTTATACCTGTCGCTTTCGTATCTATAGTTTCTTTACTCAACATAACAAGTTCATTTGATTTTTTATCCAAGAAATAGGGTATGTCTACAAATTCTGGTTTTGGTATATTTTGAGAATAGCTCAATAAAGGAATTAAACCAATGAAAATACTTAAAACATATCTTTTCATAATTTCAGTAATAAATTTTAAACTAAACGTCTAAGTCCAAGTTAAGAAAATCTTTATTTCAGTTGAGCAAGTCTTAACTTTAAACATATAAAAGTACTGCAGAAATATAATTCATAATACGATTCAATTAACCCGTACTAAAGGTTCATCATATGAATTAGCAACTACTAATTCATATGATGAACCTTTAGGTTTTGCAATGGCTTTTGTTCTCTGGTTAAATTGAATCATGGACATGTTTCAACCACCGACAGGGCGAAATCAACGAGAAACTGATATTTATCTGTATTATCAGTTTCTCCAATACTGTGGACGAGTGTGGCTTGTTCACCAATTCCAAGATTTTCATATTCATTTACGATTGTTATTCCGTTATTCGGATCATGGAAGTCCGGGTCAATAGGATCAGTTGAGGATCCGGGTTCTCTTTTATACACAAAATAGATTGGAGGAGAAGCTGATGTTACATTATTGGTGGGATACCACCAGTTTGGCATCGTCCATACCGTATTTGGAAGAGCATTATACATATAAAGTCCCTTAATGTTCGGGTTTTCTTTATGTCCATACTTCCAGCTAAGAATACTGCCACGAGAAGAACCGCCAATGATAAGATTGGAAGTATCGAAATTATAGGTTTCAGCATTATTGATTACCCATTCAAACATCAGTTCTGCGTCACTCCAGCCCGTTTCTACTTCTTCCTGGGTATTTACGGATGTTAATGACTCCCATGCAATCACTGAAATACCTTGAGCATTTAAACCTTCAATTATTGAATTCGGCATTGAAGTATTTCCACCATTTCCGTGCGCATCAAAATAAACTGGTGTTGGGCAATCAGATTCAGCTTTGTATATGTCAAGAAATTGTCGACTTTCCGGTCCATACTTTACCCCTAGTTCGACGAAACTTTCGGTTAAAGTATTATCGCTTGATGGGGTATTCAAAACGTCATCATCATCGGAACTGCAGGAGATGAAAAGTATTGCAAAGGTGAGGATGTACAAAAATGTTCTCATCATGTTATTTCCCCTTTAGATTTCTTAAACGCGTTAAGGTTTAATTTGATTACTTCTGACGGCCGAGTATATAACGTGTGTTTATGCTGTTTGTTAATATCGTCAAGATAGCAAAGCTTTTAGCTTGGAAAAAGTAAGCAAAAGATTATCCTTCAGTGTCCAGAAATAATTTCTTTCAATTCCAGTATCATACTCTAACAAGCTTCCATCACTATTAAATGTGATTCTTGAATTAGAATCTCCTAATAAAATGCTTGTTTCAATGGAGTCAATTTGAATCAAACTGTGAAGTTCTCACATATGACTTTGTAAAAGCCTTTCAGTATCATCTTGAGAGAAAACCTTCAATGAGATAAAAGAAAAGATTAATATCAAGTATAAGACTTTGTATTTCATTTAGACTGATTACCACCAATGCCAAGCTAAAATACATAGGCTGGTCATTTATTACTTTCTTTAAAAGTATCAGATTCCAAACCGTAGGCAAGTAGCTAATTAGCCTCTTTAGCTACGGTTATATGCTTTTTATTTTGATACTTTAATTAACTGAATAGACGTTAAGGCAGTCCATCCGAAAACAACTCCAAAAACCAATCGATGAGTAATTGGTATTGACCATAACCCTAAGGCAAATCCAATCATCGCGATCAAAAGAATCATAGCTGAGAAGTTAGCTCTACTTCTAATCCTTTTTTCAACCTGTTGATTGTATCCGAGTCTTGAGATACAGGTGAGTTAGCCATTTGCAAATCAACAGGTATTACCGTAAAAGCAAACCCTAAACCAAAAAATGATAGAAGTATTGACAAAACCTTGTCTTTAAGTAATTGTCCATAGGTTAGACCGAATGCAAATAATAGCGTTCCAACAACTACAAAAGCAGACAGGTTAAACCAAAGAGCGTAAGGCTGTCCCTTTGCTCCCAGCTTGCTAATAAAGTCGTTTATAAAACTGAAGTTGTCATTCAGAAAACCGAAAACCAACAATGAAATCATCAGAATAATGGCTGAAGGGAGTCCGATAGTTCTGACTAATTTTATTGTCTTTTTATGATTTTTATAATATTAGTATGTTATATATATTGTATTTATCCGTATTACGTATATTCATTGATAGCTACAGTTTTTTTATTCCGTTACCAATACTCAAATATTTTT
>JBCDHA010000153.1:0-7792 GCA_038750705.1 Bacteroidota bacterium | reverse complement strand
TACTCCACTGACATCGCTCGTGGAGCTACAAGTAACGGGGTTGAAATTTTGGCTAAGCAAAACATAGAAAATGAGTTGTTCGACCTTTTCTTTTTGCTGGACATAGGCAGCAATAATGACCCTGCTATGAAAATAGCAGTACAATACCTTGAGTTTTTAGGTACCACCGAGTTTACAGCCGAACAGTTGAAAAAAGAGTTTTATAAGCTTGGATGCAGTATGCGCGTGTCAGCCGCTCAAGACCGCACTTACGTAACGTTAAGCGGCTTGGATGAGAATATGGAAAAAGCGCTTGTTCTCTTCGAAGGCCTGCTTAAGGCACCTCAAGCCGATGAAGAGGCCTTAAATAAACTGATTGATAATCAATTGAAGGCACGAGATGACGCCAAGAAAAACAAAGGGACTATCCTATTCAGCGGTCTTATGAATTATGCACAATATGGGGCAGAATCACCATTCACCAACGTGCTTTCAAATGCCGACTTGCAGAAGCTGCAGGCTGAAGAGATGGTGGACAAAATAAAAAATATTACTACTATGGAACATCGCGTATTGTACTATGGCCCGCGTGATGTCAACGGACTACAGGCAGTTTTAAACGAATACCACCAGGTTCCGGATGAGCTGAAGTCCTTGCCGGAGCAGGTGGAGTTTGAACAGTTGGCAACCACAGATCCAACGGTCTACTGGACTAACTATGATATGGTGCAGACCGAATTCGTAATGATGTCAAAAGGCAATCAATACGATAAGTCAAAAGCGCCCGAAGTGAGGATGTTTAATGAGTACTTCGGTGGTGGCATGAACTCCATCGTATTTCAGGAAATACGAGAAGCGCAAGGGTTAGCTTATTCGGTATTTTCAAGTTATCAAACCCCATCAAAGGCAAGCAAAGATGATATTCTTTTTGCGTATGTGGGCACACAGGCCGATAAGCAATCTGAAGCCATGGCCGCTATGCGTGATCTTTTGGATAACATGCCTGAGTCTCAGGTAGCCTTTGACATTGCCAAACAAGCGATCCTCACCAAAATAGAAAGTGAGCGGGTTACCAGGTCAAGTGTGCTTTGGAACTATGAAAATGCCAAGGAACTGGATCTTGATTATGATATTAGAAAAGATGTATATCAAAAGGTAAAAAATATGACCTTTGATGATTTGAAGAAGTTTCATGAAACCTATGTGAAGGACCAATCTTACGTAACTGTGCTAATAGGCAACCGGGACAAGATCAATTTTAACGATCTTAAAAATTACGGTGAGGTGAAAGAACTGAGCCTTGAGGAAATTTTTGGTTACGCCGAAGTAGAACGAGTGGATTTGGAGATGGAATAAGTCCCCTGTTAGTAACTTCATTTGAAAGCTCCTCCCTCATAAATAGGAGGGGCTTTCTTTTGCAATCCACAAAGTTGTGTAGCATAAAAGTTGGCCAATCGCATCTCAATTGATATCTTGGAAAAATTAAACTATCGGATTCATGAAAAAATTGCTTTGTCTTGTACTTTTTGTTTTTGCCATTAATATTTCAACACAAGCCCAGTTGTATAACAAGGGCACTATTACACTTAAAAATGGTAAAACCGTTGAAGGGTATGTCCAAATAGATTATAGATTCCCACAGCGGTGGCAAAACGGAATTACGTACATCAGCCCAAAGGCGTACGCCAAATTTGAGAAAAAAGGCAAAGTGAAAGGTGGAGACAAAGAAGACCTAAAACCCAAGGACATTAAGGGCTTTGAGCTGGAGAATGGAGCTAAATACACCAGTGTTAAATACACCGATTTATTTTCTTACTCCAAAACCGGGATAATTCCTCGAAGAAGAGTATTTGAGCAGATAGCCGACGGGAAAATCAAAATGTATAAATTCTATAGCCCTACCACGGGTAAGAAAGTGTCCAGAGATGTTATGGACGCCAGATTAGAGGGTGATGGCGCTTTAATTGATTACATCCAAAATAATTTCCAATTGCTGATTCAAAAAGAGGGTAAGGATAAAGATCCTAAGAATGTAATGTCAATTAATATGTTGAACTACATTGGTGACAATGATGAGGTGAAAACTAATTATGACAAAAATTTCTATGGCCTGCGGGATCAGTTTTCCACAGAGAAAAAGGACGGTAAGTTTGTAGATAAAGCATATGAAGCAGCCTTTCTGAAATTATTGGCCGATTATAATAAGTAGGCGCTAAAACGCGTGAGAAGTGTAGCCTCGCTGTCCATTGATGGTGAGGCTTTATTCTTTTTATCAATAGAAATTATTGCCGATCTACAGCGCCTGAGCATTCCGCCTTTCTAGTCTATTTTTATACTTGCTTTTTCCAGTTCTTTTAAAATTTGACTTTCCTGTTTGGTTTGGGAAGGAACATTATAATTTGCCCAGAATTCAGGATTATAGGGCTTAGCCTGACCTTCAATAGTTTCTGTCGTCTTCAAGTTTTTGTTAAATGGGTAATCGCTTACATTATCCGTAATGATTTTATTCACAAATAGTTCTTTTGTAAACTGCTTTACGAACAGCAGTTTGCCGGATTCAAGACCTTTGAAGATATCCCATGTATCTACCTCCTTTTGGTACTTCAGGTACATCTTACCCTTGATTTTTTGGTACTCAAAAATCATAGTGTAGTTGGCCTCATGCTGGCCATTGGTAAAGCGCCGTTTGTAATACCTGCGATTAATTTTTGAACGGTTGAGTTCAATTTTCACAAAAGCATAGGTATTGACATCTATATAAAGAGTCACTTTTTCAAATGGTGGGTTTACTCCTATTATTTTGTATACAGCTCCATTGTTGAACGATAAGACTGATTCTATGTCATATTTCCAACGCCTTGATCCTTTTATAAAGCTGAATTCATATTTAATGAAATCATCTTCGAGCAGGTCGCCAATTGAGTTTTGTTGTTCATTACCCTTATTCCAAGCGTGTTTTTCTGTTTCAAAACTTTTTCGTACTTCCTGTAGCTCCACCTTAGGTGCGTACTTATATCCCGGGTACGAAAATTTAGCCGCATACTCGAGAAGTTCGACATATTTTTCATCTTCCTTTTCTAAGTCTCTCACAAACCCTTCTAATATATAGGGCTCCGATGGGTAATTAGAACCAATAGCCTGATGTGCTGATTTTACAATTTGTCGGGCAGTTGGCGGCTTATTGGCGGTAACGATCACTTCGCTAAGTTCAAGTGTACTGGACTTCAGGTGTATTTCTTCATTTACTGCAAATTCAGCAGGTTCTTTTTCTATTGTCTCGTATCCTATGGTGGAAATAACCACAGTCTTCGAACGCATAGCGTATGGAATATGGAAAATAAACGAGCCATCTGACGACGAGGTAGTGCCAATAGACTCTTCTTTGACATAGATGGATGCAAACGGTAGCGCTTGCTTGGTTTCACTGTCAATAACCCTTCCTTTAATAGTAATGAAAGACTCCTGTGCCTTCACATTATAATTTATTAGCAACAGCGATAGGGTAACGAATGTGTTTATTTTGAGCATTTTATAGGGGGTATTCTCGTACTCAGCTTTCAATCGAATTATTGAACTAACTTATGCACCTCTAACTTCGGGAGATATTACCCGAAATGGTTTAGTATGTGCAAAATAGCGAATGTTGCCAGTGTGGGCAAATGAGCACTGAATCACTATAAACAGAGGATAAAAAGCGAGCAGGATCATCACGTTTCAGATAAATAAGTTTGGTTCGAGCTGTTCTATCTCTGGGTTGTTGTGAAATCAGGACAGCTAATGAACATATCGGAGCAATATCATTCAATATATTAGAAGCCCTCTTCAAAAAGAAAAGGGCCTTAACGTACTTTACTGATTTACTAATTCTTGTTATTTCCCTGCTCCCTCTTTGAACTTATCAAATTTAGATTCCTCTTCCATCGGACGCGGAAATACATTATCGTCGGTATCCACATCTGCAGTTTCTTCATTGGGGTCTACCACTATATTGGTTACCACTTTGTCAAAAGCAAATACTTTGGTTGTCTTTTGCTCATTGTATCTCCAAATCTCTGCTGGGATTCTTTCAATCTGCTTGCTTCCGTCTTCAAAAGTAAATTCTACAATTAAGGGTGTCACCAGACCACCCTCATTTTGAAACTCTACCTGGTAGAAGTTTTTATCGGCAAACTTGGCCATGATGGCCCTATCGTCTACCCTGTTTTGGAATTCACGATAGTAGCGTTCGTCAGTTTCCACTAGTGAGAACGGTTCAGGCCCATTACTGAAGTCACTTGCCTTTCCACTACTTTTAGAGGCAGTTAAGTCTCCTTTTTTAACTTTCTTCCCTTTGTTTTCAATGCTAGCCTCTTCATTTCGCATTCTGAACCACTTTACATCGCTGACCGCTACATCTACGTTATCTACGGTATAGAACCAGCCTTTCCAGAACCAGTCAAGGTCAACGCCTGAAGCATCTTCCATGGTGCGGAAGAAGTCAGCGGGTTTAGGGTGTTTGAACATCCACCGTTCGGAATATTCCTTAAAGGCTTTATCAAAAAGTTCAGGGCCCATTACCGTTTCTCTCAAAATTGTCAAAGCTGCAGATGGTTTGCCATAAGCATTGTATCCAAACATGCGTACCTGCTCAGAGTTGGTCATAATAGGCCGTATTCTGTTCTTTTCCATTTTCATATAGGGTACAATACCTTTGGGGCTTCCCCAGTTGATATCAAGTTCCGGATATCTTACTCTTTTCGTTTCACGCTCCAGGAAGGTATCAAGACCTTCGTCCATCCAGGTCCATTGACGCTCGTCTGAATTTACGATCATGGGGAAGTAATTATGACCTACCTCGTGTACTATAACGCTAACCGTTCCATCAAGTAGTCTTGCGCTCACCTGCCCATTTCTCGGGCGGCCATAGTTGAAACAAATCATAGGATATTCCATGCCCTGATTTGCGGCATTTACTGAAATAGCTACCGGATAAGGATAGTCAAACGTACGCTCTGAATATACTTCAAGCGTATTTTTTACTGCTTTTGTAGACTCATCAGCCCATAAAGGATTACCTTCTTTGGGGTAAAAAGACATAGCTAAAGGAGTAGTAGTGCTTAGCTTGACCGCCTGGGCATCCCAGATATATTTTCTTGAAGATGCAAAAGCAAAGTCACGAACATTATCCGCTTTAAAACTCCAGGTGCTTTTCTTTTTTGACCGTTCTTTCTCGTTTTCTTCGGCTTCCTCCTGGGTTACTATAAATACTTGTTTGTCAAAGGTAGTTTTAGCCTGTTCAAATCGCTGAAGTTGCTTTTTAGTCAATACCTGCTTAGCATTTTGAAGTTCTCCGGTCGCAGCTACGATATGATCGGCAGGCACGGTAATATTTACTTCATAGTTGCCAAAAGTAAGGGCAAACTCACCGCGCCCTATAAACTGCTTATTTTGCCATCCTTCGTAATCATCGTATACCGCCATTCTGGGGAACCACTGAGCACAGGTGTAAGCATAGTTACCGTCTTCAGGAAAATATTCAAATCCTCCTCGACCGTCTACCATCATTCGATCATAAATCTGATAAGACCAATCCAATGAGAAGGTAAAGTTTTCTCTACTATTTAGAGGTTGAGGTAGATCAATCCTCATCATCGTCCGATTTATAGTATAATCCAGGGCCCTACCATCAGCACTTTTTACATTACTTATTTTATATCCTCCTTCATAGTCAAGTTCTCCGACGCGACCGGGAAAAAACTTGGCCGGTAGTGAGTCACGCATTGTAGTAGTACTGGTTACTTCATTTAGGTTTCCTTTAGACCTAACGTTTTGATCGAGCTGCACCCAAAGGTAGTTCAGAACATCAGGTGATTGATTAAAGTAGGTTATAGTTTCTGATCCGGTAAGGACCTGTGTTTCATCATTGATTTCAACGTCAATTTTATAATCAGCTCTTTGCTGCCAATAGCTGACTCCCGGAGCGCCGGAACCAGTACGATACGAGTTGGGTGTTGGTAGCTCCTGACCTAACTGCTCAAATTTTCCACCCCAATCTTGTGCTGTAGAAGCTCCCGCAAAAAAAGCCAGAGCGTAAACACATACTATTTTCTTGATCATGTATTTAATTCTTTATAAGGTGTCAAAGCTATTGAACTTAATCAAATGTCTATAGCCTAATTACATAAATCGGATCAGAAAGCATCTGAATGGTTCAGGCATTGAGATCAGTAGCCTTTAATACCGATCTGTAGAAAAGACTACCTCGTTGGAGGATTCGTTACCTAGCATGTCAGACGCCGTTATCTTAATGGTATACTTCTTATTCTTCTTAAAACCTCTAAGTGGGGCTAGGTACAACTGCTCCTTACCCCCATTAATGCTATACCTGATCTGATTTGCGCCCACTTCATTATCCATAGCACTCAGATATACGGTGGTATATGACGGGTACTTTCCTTCGCTGTTCGCTGGTGCGGCAAACTGACTTGTAATTTTGGGACCATCACTATCCACTACAAATAATGTGCGCTTAGCGTTTCTGTTATTGACATTGTCGTAACCGAAATATTCAAGCTCCCAAAAGCCATCACCGGGTATGCTTATTGGTTGTTCGTAGTTTAGCTCTTCCCCGCTACGGCCAAACCGATAGGCTACTCCCTTCAAGCCTGACTCAGGATCGGAGCCCTTTAGTGTTAAAGTAGTTTTGGGGCTTACAAATACGGTATCAGCCTTTATAAAGGTGGCCCCTTTATAACTATGGTTTAATGACGGGCCGGTCAAATCAACGTAAATAACGCCTATGCTATGTTCGAAATCATCATCTACGGCATTGTTCTTATTATCAATGGCCCTGAACTTCACATTATGAACGCCTGAACGATTAGGTAGGTAAAAAGGGGCCTCATATGGTATATAATCACCATTATTCACTGAGTAAACAACTTCTTTTAATCCTGATTTATTATCAACCGCTGTTATTTTTAACTTGGTTCTACCTGAGAAATACACTCTTTGCCCAACAATGAACTTATCGCCAAGCACATCTGCCGACAGGATTGGAGCTGTCTTATCAAGATAAAACTCAACCGATTTTTCCTCTTCTTCATTTCCCAGGTTATCCACTGAATAATAAGTAAGGGTATGATTATCATCACTTAGATACTTGAAGGCAATGTTGCCCCCTCGATAGGGTCTGAATTCCTCATCATCAAACTTATAATAGGTTTTTTCTACTCCAGAAAGGCTGTCTGAAATGGTTAAGTAAATAGATGAATTCACGGAAATTACACTTTCCGAAGAGATGTTGATAAAATTATGATAGCTTTCCGGTGCAGAAAGATCCACAGTAAACTTCTTTTCTTTCGTTTTTTCAGCATTACCGGTTTTATCAACAGAATAATAGTAGAAGTGATAATTACCCTCTTTGTTTATGCTTTTTTTTTGATAGCTTGAGAAATTTTGGCCATCCGTGGATAAGTAAATCGATTCCAGACCGGACATTTTATCACTTGCTGCTAGTTCTACTTCCAGTCCGCTACCATAGAATTCAGTCTTAGAGGTACGAAATAATGGAGCCCCCTTGAGCGAGATGTTGGTAGTGGGCGGCCTTCCATCGGCAAAGATTAGAAATTCGTCAGCCACTTTTGTGATACTGTTTTGATGTTTAATACTATGCACGCCATGCCCCTCAAGCTCAATACCCGCAGCTTTAGTTGATTTAAGCGGCATAGTCTCACCGCCCTGGCTGGTCGCAATTAACAAGTAAACAGGCATAGAAGCTTGTTGGTAATATCTTCCCGTACTGTCTACAAATCGTTTAGGTTCATGATTTAGC
>JBCDHA010000152.1:0-7793 GCA_038750705.1 Bacteroidota bacterium | reverse complement strand
TGCCTTAGTAATTATGAATATATGATCCAGGCAGCTTTAGAAAGAGAATATATTAGGGAAAATCATCAGGAAGCGCTAAGGGCCTGGCGAAATGATCCTGCTTCCTGGGATCAGAGTAGCTAGAAATTTCATGGGCCAAATTTATTGCTGTGCCTAAGCATTGAAATCACAGAATCAAAACTGCTTACCCCACCTTTCTTCTACGCCAAGTCCGAATAGAGCAAAATCATATTTCACAGGGTCCTTATGATCAAGCTTTTTCAAGTTCTCCGTTAGCTCAACGGCTGTGAGCCAATCTGTTTGCTTGCGTGTGATCAGGCCAAGCCTGCGCGCTACACGATCCACGTGTAAATCGCATGGGCATATAAGCTGTGAAGGTTTGATAGCATTCCAAATACCAAAATCTACACCCATATCGTCTGATCTTACCATCCAGCGTAAGAACATGTTAATGCGCTTACATGCCGCTTTTCTTTCCGGTGTAGCTATATGCTTTCTGGTTCTTGGCGGATAATCATCTAGCGAAAAAAAAAGTCGATGAAAATGGATCAGGCCATTTTCAACTGAACCATCTCCTGGTTGCATACCTAAGGTAAACGCCTCCTCTAAAGAGCTATGATGCTTATAAAACCATTTCATAACGGCTATGAAATAAAGTGTATCTGTAGCATTGAAAGTTCTATGCTTAAAGCCCAGAAAAGGCTTTAGGTCTGCCTCCGAATGGTTAAGAACAAAATCGTGCGGCGCATTGTCCATGTAACTAAATAGCTCATTACATTTATTTATCACTGTTATACGTTGACCCCACGCCAATATAGCCGTCCAAAAAGCTGCTATCTCGATATCTTCCTTCTTAGAATATTGGTGAGGTATTGAAACGGGATCATTCTCAATGAATCTGGGTTGGTTATATTTCTCGTATTTTTCATCTAAGTAGTTCTTAAGTTTTACTTGGTCCCCGTCAAACTTCATGGTAAGGTTTTTTTGGTTGGTCAAACTTATATTATTCTTGCCTATCCATAACTCAGCTTTATAAGAGATTCTGTCTATGTTAGAGTGAGTTAAATTGACGTTAAAGTTGGAATGTGATATTGCCATAATCGGAGCTGGTCCGGCCGGATGTTCTGCTGCCATTAAATTAGCTGCATCAGGATTAAACATCGTGATCGTAGACAAGGCCTACTTTCCCAGAGATAAAATTTGTGGAGATGCATTAAGCGTAGATGTAGTGAATCAGTTAGCTATGCTTTCTAAAGAACTTTCCTCTGAATTTAAGAATATGGCTGAAAAAACAGCTTCGCATGGGGTAACAATTTACTCACCCAATGGAAAGGGTGTAAGTATTCCATTCTTAAATAATGGGGAAGCAAAATGCGGCTACGTTGTTATGAGACAAAATTTTGATTATCTCCTTTTCAAGGAGGTCAAAAAGTATCCTAACGTCCAAATCATTGAAAATAAAGCCATTTCGGAAATCAATTTAGAAGGAGACGGAGTCATTATCCAGGGTGATGACCTTACAATGAAAAGTAAATTAGTGATTGGCGCAGATGGCGCTTATTCCATTGTAAATAAACACCTGGGAAAAATCAGGGTGGACAAGAAGCACTACAGCGCCGGACTAAGAGTATATTATAAAAATGTAAGGCAGTTCCACCCTAACAATTATATAGAACTCTATTTCTTTAAAGATATCCTTCCCGGGTATCTCTGGGTATTTCCTCTGCCAAATAATAGAGCAAATGTGGGTATTGGTATGCTTTCGGCTTCAATTTCAGCAAAACGAATACACCTAAGAGCAAAGCTGGAAGAATTACTCACGACCCACCCTGCCTTGAAAGAGCGTTTCTCAAATGCCAGGGCCCTGGAAACCATCAAAGGTTTCGGTCTTCCTTTGGGATCAAAGAAGCGGCCGATATCCGGGGAACGATTTTTACTTACCGGAGACGCTGCCGGACTCATTGATCCGTTTAGCGGTGAGGGCATCGCCAATGCTATTCGAAGTGGCAGGGTGGCAGCCGAACATGCCACAAAGTGTTTTACCACTCAGGACTTTTCAGCCTCATTCAATGCTTCTTACGACCAAGAAATCTACTCGCGGATGTGGAAAGAGTTTAAGATTAGCAGGTCATTACAAAATTTATGTAAACACTCGTGGTTATTTAACTTCATTGTAGGTAAAGCCGCTCAGAGTGCTTATCTCAAAAAACTACTTACTGACGCTCTGGCTGAAGTTGATGTTAAAAAAGTATTGACACGACCGGGTTTCTATATAAGACTCCTGTTTAGATAAAACACCCTACCACGCTTTAAGAGCTTGACAGGGTGCTTGTTCATGCCCTCTATATCTCCACTTTATCGAGATTAATGAATTCAATTTTCCCGTCAGTTCCTATATCTATGCCAACTAAAGATTCTTTATCAATTTCACCGGCAAGTATCTGCTTAGACAGGGCGTTGAGTATTTCACGTTGGATAACACGTTTCAGTGGCCGTGCGCCAAATTGAGGATCAAACCCAACCATAGCCAGGTGATCCAGCACTTTGTCTGAAACTTCAAGTCTAATTCCTGACCCTTCAAGCCGGTTCTTAACTAATCCAAATTGAATAGCTACAATTTTACGGATATCTGTTTTAGACAGAGGTCTGAACATTATCGTTTCGTCTACCCTATTCAAAAATTCCGGTCTTACAGATTTTTTCAGCAAATCAAATACCTCCATTTTGGTTGATTCCATTACTTCTTCCAGGTTATGATCCGATAAACTTTGAAATCGCTCTTGTATTAAATGTGAACCGATGTTGGTAGTCATAATAATAATGGCATTCTTAAAATTAGCTGTACGACCCTTATTATCTGTTAGTCGTCCTTCATCCAATACTTGCAATAAAATGTTGAAAGCATCAGGATGAGCCTTTTCAATCTCATCAAGTAGTACTACTGAGTATGGCTTTCTTCGAACAGCCTCGGTAAGCTGGCCTCCTTCATCATAACCCACATAACCGGGAGGCGCTCCCACCAGCCGGCTCACTGCATGACGCTCCTGGTACTCTGACATATCAATTCGTACCATTGCATTTTCATCATTAAACAGGTATTCAGCGAGCGCTTTTGAAAGCTCGGTTTTACCTACCCCCGTAGTACCTAAAAAAATGAATGAACCTATCGGTCTTTTAGGATCCTGAAGACCGGCCCTGCTTCTGCGAACCGCATCCGATAAGGCCGCTATTGCCTCCTCCTGACCAGCCACCCGTTTGCCAAGTTCTTTTTCCAGGTGCAACAGCTTTTCGCGATCACTTTGGAGCATTTTTGATACAGGTATACCGGTCCATTTCGCTACAACCTCGGCTATATCTTCATTGCCTACCTCTTCTTTCAACAGGGCATTTTCTCCGTGAACATCCTTAACTTTTTGCTGAAACTCTTCTAGCCGCTTTTCAGCTTCCACTAGTTTCCCGTATCGGATTTCAGCCACCAATCCGAAATCACCTGATTTCTCAGCTTGCTCAGCCTCAGATTTTAATTTATCAATATTCTCCTTTTCGTTTCTTATTCCCTGCACTACGGATTTTTCATTCTCCCATTGCGCCTTGAGGTTATTCCGTTTCTCAGAAAGCTCGGCAATTTCCTTACTTAAAATACGCTCCTTGTCTTTATCTTTCTCCCGGCGGATCGCTTCGCGCTCAATCTCCAACAGCATGATCCTCCTGTTGAACTCATCCAGCGCTTCGGGAAGTGAGTCCATTTCAAGGCGGAGCTTGGCAGCAGCTTCGTCCATCAGATCAATAGCTTTATCCGGCAAAAACCGATCAGAAATATATCGGTTAGACAATTCTACTGCTGAAATAACCGCGTCATCCTTAATACGTACCCCGTGATGAAGCTCATATTTATCTTTAATGCCCCTAAGAATAGAAATGGCATCTTGAGCGTTGGGCTCGTCAATCATTACTGATTGAAACCTTCGCTCAAGGGCTTTATCTTTTTCCACATATTTCTGGTATTCCTTAAGCGTGGTAGCGCCTATAGCATGTAATTCACCGCGAGCAAGTGCAGGTTTTAGCAGATTAGCAGCATCCATAGCGCCTTCACCACCTCCACCGGCCCCTATAAGGGTATGAATCTCATCTATAAATAAAATGATCTGACCATCGGAGTCCGTAACCTCTTTGATCACCGCTTTGAGTCGCTCCTCAAACTCTCCCTTATACTTGGCACCAGCCACCAGCAGTCCCATGTCCAGAGAAATCAAAATTTTGTCTTTTAGATTTTCGGGTACATCACCATCTACAATCCGCTGCGCCATACCTTCGACAATGGCAGTCTTACCTACGCCGGGCTCTCCCAATAAAATGGGGTTATTCTTTGTACGCCTGGAAAGTATTTGAAGTACGCGCCTAATCTCATCGTCCCGGCCTATGACCGGATCGATTTTACCGGCTTTAGCCAATTCATTAAGGTTTTTTGAATAGCGCTCCAAAGAGCGGTATTTTGATTCAGCATTTTGATCTTTCACCGAGTCTCCACCCCTTAGCTCTTTGATAGCCGAGATCAGCGCCTTTTTCTCAAAACCTACATCTTTCATTAATGAGGCTACCGTCTCCTTACCTTCCAAAAGACCAATGATAATATGCTCAACAGCTATGAACTCATCATTGAATTGCTTCAGTTGTTTTTCTGCCGACTGTAGCGCCGCTGCCGCAGTATTGGAAAGATAGGGCTGCTGACCACTGACTTTAGGATATTGATATAGTATTTCTTCCAGCTTAGACGAAAGTAATGTCTTGTTTAGGCCCAGTTTTTTTACTAAAAAAGATATGACATTCTCATCGGTCATCAGGAGCGCTTTTAGTACGTGTCCAGGCTCTATCGCCTGCTGCCCCATTGAACCGGCTATGTCCGCTGCTTTCTGGAGCGTCTGCTGTGATTTAATGGTGTATTTATCAAAGTTCATGTCTTAATTCCTCCGCGTGTCTTTGATCAAATTATAATCCATATAGATGAAATTGTTTTATTCGGAAATTTTGACATGTTATTTAGTTGATTAGAAATAATATTAGGTCACATTGTCATTGCTTGACTTAATTCATTTATCTTTTACCTTATTTTTTTTTTACCTTTATTGTTCGTTCGAAACTGTAAATAGCGGAATCATGAGAATAATCTTTAGTGCGTTCATTTTCATACTATTAGGTGTAGGCACTGCCCTATCACAAAATACTTTTAAATGGCCTGAAGATGAAGCTACGGCTAAAGAAAAAGTGGCACTCTATACCGATGCACTTAAGGGTAAGAAGTACTTGGAAGCTACTGAACCGTTGCAGTGGTTATTGGACAACGCCCCCGATCTAAACCCTTCTATCTACATCAATGGTATTAAAATCTATGAAGCCTTGGAAAAAGCGGAAACGGATGAAGCAAAAAAAGCTGAATACCAACAAATAGCCCTTCAACTCTATGACGACCGTATCAAATATTTTAACGATGAAATAAACGTACTGAACCGAAAGGCATTTGCGGCATATAAGTTTTACAAAAAGGATAAATCAAAATATCAAGAGTTGTACGACTTGTTTAAAACTACGGTTGAAAAAAGCGGTGTAAAGCTAAATACTAATTTACTTGTCGCTTATATGGATGTAGTTCGCAGATATAATGCGGCCACGAAGTCATTATCCGATGAACAAGTGCTGGATGAGTATGATATTGTCTCAGATATTATTGAGCAGAAACTAAATGCCGGCCAGGACAAGGCCAAAATCAATAAGCAAAAAGAAATGGTAGATAAGCTACTAACGGGTATGGTGACCGTAGACTGTGATTTTATAGAAAATAAGCTTGGTCCAAAGTTAAAAGAAAAGCCTGACGATATCGGGCTCGCTAAAAAAATAATGGGTTTGTCACTTGCGGGTAATTGTAGTGAGATTCCGATATTCCTTGATGCTGCCAAAATTGTTATGGTCGACCAACCGGATTTTGGTATTGCTAAAGTCATTGGAATACGAAGCGCTGCCAATGGGGATTTTGAGGGCGCTATAGACTATTTTAATCAAGCGGTGGACCTGGCGCCGGATAATTCGAAAAAAGCCGATGTGTATTATGAAATGGCGTCGCAGTTCAGTAAAAAAGGTCAAAAATCAAATGCAAGAAAGTACGCGCGCCAGGCTTTAAGTGCAGATCCGTCCATGTCGAAAGCCTACACTTTAATCGGTAATCTTTACATGAGTAGTTTTGATGACTGTAAGCAATTAAAAAGTAAGGTTGATGACAGAGCCATATATCTTATTGCCTATGACATGTACCAAAAAGCCGGCAATACACGAGGAATGAAATCTGCAGAAGCACAGTTCCCGTCAATTAGTGAAATGTTTGAACTGGATCTAAAAGAGGGACAATCAATAACTGTGGGTTGCTGGATCAACCAAAGTACAACTTTGAGAAGGCGTCCTGAATAATAATTATATCTTCTTAGCCCATATTTCGTCAATCAAGAGCGTATTAGGCTCGGAACCTGCCGAATCTAATTGATACACTTGTCCGGTGTGTTTCCAATTATTTGGCTCTAGTTTTGCGTCAAACTCAGGACTGGTACCCACTATGCCTTCGCCTTTTGGATAGCAGGTTTGAATGTTCTCCACATACACTCCGGATTTGTAGTTATAAGTGCCACTGGCAGCAGCCATTACTTCGTCTCCTTCCGTGTTATACTTGACCCAAACAAAATGAGAGGGTGTGATTAGCTTTATATAGCCAACAAACGAAGGATATTCGCTTCGCAAGGAGTCCGTTTCCGTAGCTCTGTAAGATTCTAAATTCCACGTTCCCATAAGTGCGTTATCACCAACATCTGTACTCACTTTTTCCCATATTTCCTCAATCTTTACAGAATCCACCACTGCCATTTCACCGGCATCTATATCAAATTCAAATTGCTTGGCATAACCGTTATGATGCCAGAGTCCTTTGTCATCTATTTCCACATCAAAAGGAATAGACTGGCCCAATTCTGAAGAACCCGTAGGAAGAAAGAACTTTATATCCTCGGTATAGGTATTATTCTCAAAGGAATAGGTGCCCCCGCCAATACCGGCAAGATCGTCCTCTGATTTTTGATATTTAATCCAGGTGAAATCAGTAGGCGTTACATGCTTCTCATATATAAAGTCATCAGAATAGCTGATCCATTCCGTACCACCATTGGCATGGTCTATATATTTAATTAGTCTCCACGTACCAAGAAGAGCATCCTTAGAAACAGGTTTTTCTTCCTTCTCAGCGGTACAGCCAACAAACAAGACTGATAATACAACGAGAACAGTGAAATTACTTCGCATGATTGTAGATTTAAAGTCGTGGTTCAGAAATTCAAAATAATTTACAAGATTTAATCCTCGAAATCAAATATTCATAACGCTGCTTTCGTATGGCCAGAATTAAAATCAACTTTCCCGAAGACTTTATTTTCAAAAGCAAGATCACCATTCGAGTAACCGATGTTAACTATGGCGGCCATGTAGGAAATGACAGTATTCTAAGCATTATGCATGAGGTTCGACTTCAATTTCTCAAACATTTGGGCTTCAAAAGCGAAGTTGATATTGATGAAAATGTAGGGCTTATCGTGGCTGATGTAGCTGTGCAATATAAAGCGGAAAGCTTCCATGGCGATGAGCTGGAAATAAGAGTTGCCGTTCAGGATTTTAATAAATATGGTTTCGATATGCTCTATCAGCTCATTAATGTACGGTCGGGATCAGAAGTGGCTGTAGGCAAAACCGGGATCGTTTGTGTG
>JBCDHA010000151.1:0-7797 GCA_038750705.1 Bacteroidota bacterium | reverse complement strand
CCCTCCTCTCCAACGGCATTTTTGATTTGCTTTTTTAGAGGTTGCAGGCGGGTTTCATTTTCCGTAAGTAATATGGAAACGAAGCTGTTAAAGGCCTGTATAAAAGCCAGGTAGGGTTTTGATCGTTGGAATTGATCGAATTTACCCTCAACAAAATACCCTCTTTTGGCAGTGATAGGGCGATGTGTCTCATGTACCAGTACGGATTTACCCGTACCCGAGTATCCACCCACCAAGACCGTTTCTAGTTTACCCCCAGATACCCTGTCAAAAGCCTCCATTAAAAGGCTTAGCTCTTTTTCTCTTCCGTAGAGCTTTTGAGGCAATTGAAAATCTCCGGAAAAATCATGTTGGCACAGCTTAAAATCCTGAATATCTTCTGTCTCCTTCCAGCTTTTCAAACACTGCTCCAGATCCTTCATAAGCCCCCTGGCCGACTGGTAACGATCTTCGGCATTTTTAGCCATTAACTTATCGACTATCTGCTGTAGCACGTCAGGTACATCTTCCCTATGAGATAAAATAGAAGGAGGCTGACTGGCGATATGTGCGTGTACCATTTCCATGGAATCTGTGTATTGAAATGGTAATCGACCCGTCAGCATTTCATAATACGTAATGCCAAGAGAATATAAATCAGTACGGTAATCTACCCTACGATTCATTCGGCCGGTCTGCTCCGGGGAAATGTACATGAGCGAACCTTCCAGCTTTTCCGGGTTCTCGAGGTTTTGCTCCTTGAGGTTCAGTTTCGTAGAAATGCCAAAGTCAAGAAGATGCGCCTTCCCACTTTCTTCGTCAATAATCAGATTATGGCTATTGATATCTTTATGAATGATTTTTGCTTCGTGTACTTCTGATAAGATGCGCGCCATTTCAATGGCGTAGGCTAGAAAATCCGGAATCGTAAACACTTCCCCATCTAGTCTTTCCCTGATGGTTTTGCCGGGAACGTATTGCATCACAATCGCGTGACGATTGTTTACCTTTTTTCGTTCAACACTCCGGCGTACTCCTTCTATTGACAGCTCACGCGTAAGTTCAAATTCATTGTAAAACTTACTGATCGTCTCTGAAGAAGGGAATTCCTGGTTAAGGATCTTGGTGATGACCTTGGTTTTCTGATCATTGTCCTCTTTCAGAAAAATCTTAGAGCTTTTACTTTCGTACAGCAGTTCTTCTTTCATACCGTTGTTCTTCTTTCTCGATTAGCTGACATTAGAATTCCGCACATCATTATCGGGAATCTCCGGAGGCATCCCAAACAGCTTTATGGCCCATACACGAGCGTTTCTGGCCAGGTCGGAGTGCCTTCGAAGAAAATTAAGTGAATTATAGTCGTAAATGGAATACGATGGAATGATGCCAAGGCCTTTAGGCAGGTTCTTCATCGTGAATATCATCCGGGTACTTTCAGCCCAGTCCAGGGGCTTATTGATAGTGATCTCTGCAAGATCCATCCACGGATGCGATGCCTCATCCCACTTCCGGCAGCAATTAAAGATCTCCGGATCATCGTCATCGGAGGCTTCATGAAGCTGAACCTGAAGTTTATATTGTATGGGACCCATTCTGAGCCTTTCCACATATTCTTCTTTAAGGTAATTTCTAACCCGTGTCTCGCCCGGTAAAATACGCTGATTCTCAGTAGGAATAAGCATATCATAGTCGTCTAAAAGACCGGTTTCAGGTACATCTTCAGCTGGAATCGTCCGGTATTTTATGTAACGCGGCACATTGTCCTCGGCTTTATATAAAAAGGGTGTCTGTGTATAATATCTAAGATTAGAAAATGAGGTTGGGTCTCTTCTCATTCCCACGTGAGCTCCTTCTACTCCGGTTGGATATTTTCGGTAATAATCCTCATACTGCATTCCAAAACGGGTCTTTTTGTATTTGGCAAACCGAAAGAAGCTGGCAATCGACCAGAAAAGAGCTGTTTCACCCGTATTCAGCTCGATATCCATAGGACTTTTTTTTGCGGTATCGGCCATCTTTATGGACATACTTCGCACCACGCGCATGGCATCATCCATAAAAGAAGCTGCAGCATGTCTTACCCGACATGGAAGTGTTTTTCCCGGCTCAAAAAACGGATGTAAAGGGAACCCTGGGCTATCGACAAACCGTATGAATCCGACCCCGGCGATCCCGTTATTATGGGACATTTTCGTACGCATAAATATACTTCCAACGATCGTCAACACCCAGGTAAAGACTTTCGTGTAAATCCAAAGCCTGATGATTCCAAAAAAACGATGAATAGGGGTGCCCAATAATTTGTAAATAGGAGTTCGATTTGGTTTCATGTATTTGAGTCTGTCAAATATTAGTTCGGGACTGAATAATGTCTATGTCTAAATCAAGGTCGGCGAATGCTTTTCGATGTTTTTCAAGGCTTTCTCTCAAGGCAGGAGGAACATCCTCGTCTTCATCTGCGATGATATAGCCATACCCCGTATGAGACAACATATTACTCGACCACATCATTTGTGTAGAACGGGTTAGGTCCGGAGCTATGGAATGATCCGATTCCGGACCCATCACACCATCCGGGCCATTACCAAATCGGATTCCCAGGCTACAGTAAAGCACTTCCCCAATATCATCGTACTGTTTAGAATTGGACCAGGTATGGCCAAAAGTAGCTTGATAGATCATATATGTGCATGCTTGCTTCAACTGATTTAAGTCTTCATCCGTCACTTCATTACCCTCTGTTTTATCTGTTATTCTTGAAACCGCCTTCTTGATTCCATCCACCTCCGGGCGATCAACCTGTAAATCCATACGGTGGTACTGATTGTACCAGTCCGAAGTATTATTACCCTTTAGTTTTCCTTGACTGTCAAGCAACATGTTTTGCAGGTAATGGCAAAGAAAAAAGGGTACACTATGCTTTACCAGATCCTCGGAAAAGCAATGTACTTCAAACCAATGTTCTAAAATTTGTTCTTTATTGACAGGATCATCAATGAAGCCGGAGACAAAATCATAGACAATATCCCAGAAAAGATTCGAGGCTTTGGCATAGGTATGTGCTTCGCTAATCGGTGACATAGGTCTGTATCCTTTCCAATCCAATGTCCCCATCGTATTATACACTACCTGGTCAATGCCTTTTGGTGTAAGGGCACAAGCTGTGGTGATGTATCCGTTACCGACCAAAATCCGGTCTGCAGTATGATTCACCAGTACCACGGAGCGTAAGAAAGATTTCAGCAACCCTGAGATGGGATTCAGTCTCAAATTTCTAAAGCAGGCAATGGCATACTGTTCTGAATTGACATGGGTTCCTGCAAAATGGTGCGAAAGCTCAGCATTTAAGCCCGCGCTAACGCGGCAGACACGTTTTGCGGCCAACCACTTTTCTCCGTCATCCGGAGTAAACGTTCTTTTCTGTTTCTCATCCTTTTCTTGTGCGGTTAACGGCCCGGTAAGTGTAATCTTTACAGGCCTTGGCAGGCCATCTTCCTTTAGCTCAAACCACATATCAACGTCAGGCATGGCATAATAGTGGTGCCTTTTTTCATAAGACCCCCAATGATGGTGAACCCAGTAAAGATCAGGGTTTTTAGGGTCCCGGTCGAAATCACACGCATACATTCCATTCATCATTCGCTGGCCAAACCAGTCATCTCCTCTCGTGATTCCCCGCTGCTTTTTTTCCATGCAAACGGTTAAATTTTCCGGGTAATCATTTACTATTTTCTCGTAAGTAAGCCCCTGGTTCATTTTAATCATCTCCAGGTGCTTGAGCTTGATCAACTCAATAGGAACAAATGTTTTTTCTATGGCTTCATTGAAACCGGGTGAATATTTATCCGGTGCATCTTCATCGTGATCTTTAATAACAACTCTGGGTAGAGGTGTATCCTTCCGGTATTCCCAATAAAAAAGCTGGACCTGACGACAACTATAGTTGATTCCAACTAAGTCGGCCTTATTGATGCCAACACGTTTAAACTCGGTATATTCAGGTGCATGCTGGCCGTTTTTGCTGAAATGTTCATGGCCTGTTTGGTAAACGGCCAGCCAAACCTTTCTGATGTAAAACCGATGGACATAGAATAAATCATACGAAAGGCTGAATTTTCCTTCACGGTCTGATCTGCCCTGGCTCAGCTTTCTGTACCCACCCCAGAAAGTTCGCGCCCATAGCTCCAGGTGCATATTAAAAATGGGGGAATCCGCATCGGCCATCCTACTGCCAAAGGTAAGATGGCCCGTTACCAAATGATTGGGGTTGGGGTTTCCGTAAATCTTATTTCTACGGGGAAATAGCTTATGATGCGCCTTCGTGTAAAAACGCAACCAGCCGGAGTATAGCTCTACACAAAATAGTCCAATACGCGCAAGAAGCCCTTGATGGGTTCTAGACTTGTGTACTTCAAGCCGGTCAAGGTTTCTTAGGCGAGGGTGGTGAAATTTTCGCTTTAATCGGTTAGAAAAATCTGTTTCTTCAAGACATTTTTGACATAATACTTCTAAGTTATTTTCGGATTCAGGTGGTGTTTTGCTGGTTCTCATTAAGTCTCGGTTGGACAATCAACTTTCCTGGTATAAGTTCGGAATCTAAAATCTAATACAGAATACATTTTTTAAAATGACCTTAAAAATAATGGAATTTGCAATTATTAGATCAATTCAATGCGGTATAAGTATGCCCATACCTAAGAGTTTATTTAAGCAAAAGGAACAGTTGGATTTAAGATTACACATGGGAGCTTTTTAATGACTAATATTCGAGAAAAGATTTTTTGATTCGGAGTTATTCACTAAAAACACCCTTTAAATTCCCCAAAGGGCAGTCGTTAGTTTACTACCGCCAAATGACGAGTAGGCGTAGTTTTAAGTTTTGAAGAAAAATATTTTCTAGGACGCTTTAAGGGTACTTTTCTCCTATTCAAAAAATTAGTCGGATACCATTAAATTTTACTAGTAATAAAGGTGATTGCAACTGACTTACTTCCTGATTTAAATTGCACAAATAGGTCAAATACTATGCTTGACACTTTGCTCGGGCAAAGCAAAACATTCAGACCTCATCTTCCGATGAACGGCTTATTGCTTCCTTACCGTTATACACCAGTCGGGTTGACCAGGGTATAGGGTTTCTTAGGGCGAAATGGGCCATGCAGCCATTTTCTGCTTCGTTGAGCAGGTTCTTGATGTTCTCTTCCGGCTCAGGACTTTCAATCATCACATGAGTTTCTACTACATCACAACCTCCGTTGGTCATATAACCGTGGTCACGCATATGACCGAGGTTTGTCCTGAATACAATACGTTGTTCCAACTTCAAGCTGTCCACCTGGATCTTCCTTGCCGTCAGAATATCTGTCAAATGAGTCATGAGACAAAATCCAATACCGGCAGAGAAAAAAGCTAGCGGTGGTGGTGCGGTATCCTCTCCTACCGGCGGCTGCTCATCACAATATAGCTTCACAGGACTAAACCCCGGGATATTAACAGAAACTACACCGGTTTTACTTTGCATTTTACCGGCTTCTGCACTCAGATTCACCTCGAAACGATAAGGTTCGGGGTGTCGTGCTTTATTGAATTTGACGGATTCATATTGCGTTTTAGCCGGTTGCTCGGAACTAAATTCACCGACATGATAAAATTTCTTTTCTGACATGTGCTGTTTTTGATTTTTAATGGATTGATACCCATTTACTTTTTAAATGAGGTTTAAAACCGTTTCTTTTCTCCAATTTCCTGGCTGAAGTACTGAGCCATAGTTACGACTATGTTGAAATATTTTGCCTTCATTTTTGTAAAAAAATTCAATTTTAGTTGACACTCCATGAGAAGTAAAGTGGTATGACAAATATCTGCTCTTCCGTGGAAAAATAGGCTAACGAAAGGATACAATCTTGTCATTGGACGCCTATACGACAGACAGGGCAGAATCAAGAAGTTCCGAGTATCAGATGTTATTTCAAAACTTCGGTGGTCATCTCGTCAGCAGGAGCCTGCTGCTGCCTGGCGAAGGTTGTACTCACCGGAGTTCCATTCCCGGGAACTACAGTAACGGGTTAAGGACCTTAAAATACGGTAAGTTTGGAACTCTGCTAAAAACATTACCTACTCTTGAAAGTACTTTTTATATTTGACTTCAATCCCAACGCAATGAAGTCCATAATTAACAAAAAATATTATCTCCTATTTTTCTTTATCCCTACCTTTTTGAACTGCTGTAATGCTCCTAATACTATGGAAACCAACACCGAGATCACCAAATCCGAAATTCGCCATACAGAAGAAGGCTATCGGATCTTTTTGAATGGGGAGCTTTTCTATGTTCAGGGAGCCGGTGTAGCTGCGGGCAGTCTTGACGCGCTAGCCAAGCACGGAGCGAACTCCCTTAGAACCTGGAGCATGGATAATGGCAAAGAAGTCCTGAACCGTGCCGAAGCGCTCGGCTTAAAGGTACTCATGGGAGTTTGGGTGGGTTTGGAGCGTCATGGGTTTGACTACAACGATGAAAAGGCTGTTAAAGAGCAGTTGGAGCGTATCCGTAAGAATGTACTGGAACTGAAGGATCATCCGGCTTTAATGGCTTGGGGCATTGGAAATGAACTGAACCTGGAATCACAAAACCCTAAAGTTTGGGATGCAGTAAATGAAATATCTGAAATGATCCACGAAGTAGACCCACACCATATCACAACTACGTCTTTATCAGGAATAGAGAAGAAGGATGTGGATTTCATTGCCAGTAGAGCGTCTGATTTGGACTTCATAAGTGTTCAGTTATACGGAGCTATTGAGGTGTTTCCGGAGCTGATAGAAAAGTCAGGGTATAAAGGCCCCTTACTGGTTACCGAGTGGGGCGCCACAGGCTATTGGGAAGTGGGAAAAACCGAATGGGGGGCGCCTATAGAAAACAACAGCTCTGAAAAAGCGGACGGTTACCTTAGGCGATACAAAAACTCCATTCTATCTCAATCACAAGTAATGGGCTCTTTCGTATTTCTCTGGGGGCAAAAGCAAGAACGCACACCTACCTGGTTTGGGATGTTCATGCCTGACGGAAATGAAACGGAATCGGTAGATGCCATGCACTATGCATGGAACGGTGAATGGCCTGAAAATCGTACGCCAAGATTACATGACTTTACCCTGGAAGCACAGAGAGCTACGAATAATATTAAGCTGAAAGCAGAAGCTACCTACTCGGCACAGGTAAAAGTAACCGACCCGGATAATGATGGACTGATCTATCGATGGGAGGTCATGAAAGAAAGTACCACTAATAAAACCGGTGGTGACGCAGAATATATCCCGGATAAAATTAGCGGCCTCTTTGCCGCCAATGCTGATAGTATGGTCAGTTTTAATGCTCCTCCTGAGCCTGGAGCTTATCGCCTATTCATTAACGTAGAAGATGGCAACAACCACACTGCCCATGCCAACATCCCATTTTTAGTAGAAAATTAGGTTCCGGAATTTTAGCCGGCAGGTTGGTGGTATTGGTTTACAACTGTTTTTGATATCATAAATGTCTGGCAAGTAATCTCCTTAACCCGGTAACCGTATAAGGTTTTGGATGGCTACCGGTAACACTAATTCAGTTTATAACGATCTTGTAAGTCAGGAATTGCGGCTTTGGCAAGCCGCCATGTGCAGGCGACCTAACTTTTGGAACAGAACGACAAAAAATGTCCAGAAGAAGGTCAATAGTATTATCCCCGAAAAGATCCATAAAGCCATTACAAAAGCCATCAAAGAAATCACAAGAGCCGTGATATTCGGCTCTTCCTTCACCACACGCACAAGAAAAGCGGT
>JBCDHA010000150.1:0-7808 GCA_038750705.1 Bacteroidota bacterium | reverse complement strand
TCCGCATCCTACGGCCAATAAAGTCTATGTGGCAGGTAATGGCTCGGACGAGATACTGGAAGTAGATCTTGAAAAATGGGAGATTACTAATCGTATGGCCACCGGTAAGGCGCCCTACAATGTGGATATTTCTCCTGATGGTCGTTATATGGTGGCTACCTATAAAGCCAGCGCTGAAACCGGTGTTTGGGATTTAAAAAAAGGAAAGGAGCTGGCCAGGGTGAAAAACTCCCGAAAGGTATCCCATGGAGTATCTATCTCTTCTGACAGCAAATATGCATTTGTATCTGTTGAGGGCATTGGCGGCGAACCCGGCACGATGGATGTCATAGACATAAAAAAAGCCACTAAAGTAGCTTCTGTCGATATGGGGAAACAGGCCGGCGGTATTATCTTTTGGAAGATGGAGGAATAAACTCCATCTTCAATTAATACCCTTCAAAGTCGGTAAAATCATGGTTTTTGTACGCATCGCATTTAGAGCATAACAAAATATTACCGCGTTCTCCTTTGCTCAGCCACTGCTTGTATTGCTGCATTTTAACACCGAGCCAGATTTCTTCCACGGAGTGAGTTCTTACATCGCCTACAATCCCACGTTCGTGTGAGTCCCAGCAGCATAGCGTTGCCTGGCCATCCGTCATAAAAAACATTTCTTCCACTACCTTAAGACAGGGTTTAGGTTCGAAAGTGGTCTGTCCTGTCCAGGGCCACTCATATAGTTCGGTAATGATGGCCTCATCGGCATGCTCATTCCAAAATTTCAAGAAGTCTTCACGTTCGTGTTTATTAAAGTCCATATTGATCATGCGCACTTCAACGTGACAGGAACTCCCCTGGCGGTCTCTTTCCGCAACAAACTTCAGTACATTGTTAACCATTCTCTCAAGTGAACCACCGCGCCCACTTTGATTGTAAGTTTCTTGTGTAAAACCGTCTATGCTGAACCTCACAATGTCAACTCCCGCAGCTATGACTCCTTCTATATCGGTCCTGGCAGTCATATGAGCATTTGAATTGAACTCTACCGTGGCTGTAGGGTCTTCTTTGATGTAGGCTATGATTTTGGCCAGGTTAGGATCGACAAAGGGCTCGTTGATCATGAAGGGCCTGTAAATGATGCCTCTTCCTCTTGTTTGATCCACAATCTTTTTCCAGATCCATTCCTCCATGAACCTGGGCCCACGTGTCATTTCATTTTGTGGGCAAAACGTACACGCGCTGTTACACAGCACCGTAGTTTCTATCTGAATGATTTTCGGAAATAATACTCTTGGTAATTTGAAACTAGTTTTTTCTTCTGGTTTTACCGGGGTTAATGTCTCCATAGCGTTGATTCAATGTTTTAAAGATTTTATCTGAAGCGCCAACATTCTTTTTTATAAGTTCCTCTGCTCTACCACCTGCTTTTATTCTCTTTTCATGATCTGATACGAATATATCAAACAATTTTTCAAGCTCCATTTCATTTCGTATGGAAAAACCGCTTTCTATCTTATGAAGTTCCAATGCCTCGAAAGAATTTATGTATATCGGGCCGAAAATAACGGGCTGCCCAAAGACGGCAGGCTCCATTACATTATGAACGCCGGTAGTAAAACTGCCACCTACATAAGCAAAGTCTGTTGTGGCATATAACTTCGCTAGCATGCCAATGGTATTGACAATTATCACCCGTTCTTTGCTTTTCTCACCTTCCGGCAGGGCGGTGTACCTTACCGAGTTTATATCTCCATTTTCCAAAACATTTTCTATGCTTTTTATATGCTCTTCATGGAGTTCATGCGGTACCAGTACGGCATTTAAATTCTTGTATTTATGCAACATTCTTATCAATACCGGCAGTAAATGTTTTTCATCGGCCGGCCAAATGCTACCGCCGATAAATGTTAAACCTTCCTTACTTAGAAACAAATGTTCAGGGTTTTCTGCCAGTATTTTTTGTCCCTTTTTATAGACCTGATCGAATCGGGTATCTCCCGTGATCTGCATTCTTTCAGGGAAAGGATAGATCGCCAGAAAGCGATTTGCGTCCTCCTTTGAAATGGGAAAAATAAAATCAAAATTTTTAAAAATATAGCGGTTCAGCCGTTTAGATACGCCCTTATCTCTTTTTGAGTTTTCAGATAGGGTAGCGGCTATCATAACCACGGGTATTTTCATTTTACCTGCCACATGAACAAAATTCGGCCATACGTCAAATTTGGAAATGATGAAAAGGGACGGTTTTAACGCTGATAGTAATTTATCTGCTCTCGAATAAACATCTAAGGGCAGGTAAATTTTAAGATCAACGTTCATATTTTTTTTAACGAATTTATACCCTGAGGCAGAAAAGAATGATATTACAATATACAATTCGGGATTTTGGTCTTTCAATAGGTTGATAACAGGTACGGCCTGTTCGTACTCTCCTACTGAAGTACAATGGATCAATATTCTTTTTTTCTCTTTAGGTATCTGTTTTAACTTCTGTTCAAGGGAGATGCGCTGTTGCCGCCTTCCATCATAGCCCAATCTTGCCTTTGTATTAAAACGTGATAATAAAAAGAAACCTGCCCTTATGGCCGGCACCCCCAGTGTATTGTATAAGATGTATATAAATTTATCCATGGTACGGTTGGCCAATTCCAAGATACTGTTCGGATGCCTTAAAGACCTGATCAGTGCTTATTAGTTTCATACAATTAAAGTGCTTTTTGGGGCAATGATTTAGCCCGTTGTGTGTACATGGGCGGCATGCCACGTCGGCTTGTACTACCGTGCTTTTCACAGGCATGGGAAAGTAGCCCAGCTCTTTAACCGTAGGCCCGTAAATGGCTACTACCGCCGTGCCCTGAGATTGTGCAAGATGCATGAGGCCGGAATCATTGGTAATTGCCAGCTCTACCTTCGATAACAGAGTAGCCGAACCAAGCAAGCTTAGTTTTCCAGTAAAATTTAACGGTCTTGTTATCATCGTAGCTTCAATCTCTGCGCATAGTGTTTCATCTTGCCGGCCGCCTAGCAAAACTATTTTCTTACCTTTTGTAGCTAGTTTGTTGGCAAGTTCAGCAAACCGGTCAGCTAACCAGCGCTTATTAGTAAAGCTGGCTCCCGGACAAATGGCAACCAAACTTGAGGTGTTATCATATCCGCCTTGTTGCAAGAGGTTTTTCAAAGTCAGCTTTTCACTTTCAGGTAGAAACACTTCTGTTCCCTCGCCGTCATATTTAACACCCCGGGTGGCTACAGCTTCAAAATATCGTTCGAGTACGGGGGTATTTTTTCGAAAAGTGCTGAGCCTGAACCAAACGAGAAGTTGCCGTTTGAAAATCTGCTTCCGGTATCGTGTTACGAGTCCTGCACGAATACCAAGTGATAAAAAGTAGCTTCTAAAGTTCTTGTGAATGTCTATTACCCAATCGTAACGGTTTTTTCGCAAGTCCTGCTTTAAGGCGCCTAAAGAGTCGGTTGTTTTATCAAATGCAATAACACGGCTGATATGCGGATTGTATTCTACAAGCGATTTGAATTGTGTCTTAATCAAAAAATCAAGCTGAGCCTTAGGGTATTTTTTCCGTACAGCGCGAATGAGTGGTGTAGTCAGAATAATATCCCCGATGGAGCTTAATCTTATGATAAGAATCCTGTCCATTACTATTACTCTAAACGATAAATACTGGCCATTTCGTTTCTGTTATTCTTGGGGTTCAAATAATGCAGGATAGCATCGAAGAAATCAGGTTCTATCGTCTTTTGAAGGCGCATTTTTTTTGAAAATAAGTTTTCAAACATAGAGACCCTTTCCGGGAGATCCTGAAGGCCTTTTAAAATAACATAATTCGGAGTGGCGCCATATGCTTGTATTTCGGTTTTTAAATCATCAATTGTACTGTTTTTATCGAGGAAGAAAAATAGAACGAAGCCCTCATCCAGGTCTACAGGAGCTACCTGGCGGTTTTCGTGTCTACCATATTTTTTATGGTAATCAATAGACTGGGCGCTGTAGGTGCCATAGTAGTATACGGGAAGAAGCTTCATCTTGCTTTCACTTTGTACTACTACCGACTCTACATCATTCATTTTTGATAGATAGTAGAGCGGTTCTATTCTGTCTTTTTTGGAATAACTAAGCGATAAAGCCACGGCTACTATAAAATTGAGTACCCAAAAGAATATCCACATGCCCTTGTAAAGTGAAACCCTTTTAGCCCAAAATTGTGATTTTTGTACTATCATACACCAACCTGCTGTACCCAGAATAATAAAAATGGGAATGAACGGAAGTATGAACCGCTCTTGCTTATTAGGGAAAATGGAATGGAAAATAAAGAAGAACACACCACCCCAGAACATATAGGGTTCTATTTTTCGGATTTTTAAGAAACCAAAGAATAACATAATGCTAACAGGTGGAACCGTGAAACCCAGAAGTGTAAGCATGAACTTATACGGAGGGCCGGTAATATAACCGTAAGCATTCCCTGTATTGTGCATAAAATATCCGGCTAATGATTGAAAAGGGTAGCTCCATATCGTCATGTCAATTACACCGATAATAAGAAAACTGGCCAGCAGATAGCCCACTGTAAATGTTATAGCGCTACGCCACTGTTTATTAATCAGCAACATTAAACCTGATCCACCGGCGAAGAGTATGACATGCAGCCTAATTGAGAACGCTAACCCGAACAGCAAACCTGCCACTAGCCATGATCGCTGCGTGTTGTTCTTAATTACTAAGTAATACCCGGCCAGTATGGGCGGCACACAGACCAACTCGGCCAGGTTTTTAACACCTAATTGAGGCATAAACCACAAGATGGCTAGTATTAAACCTACGAGAATAGCAGATCTTTTGTCTCCAATCTTTTCGGCTATTTTATAACCGTAGTAAACCGTGAGCAAGGAGTACAATCCGTGCATCAAGCGAATGAAAATCATCTTCAGCTGGGTATCAGAAATACCAACAGCTTCCAGCAAGTAGAGAAAAACAGCATTAACGCCGGCGTAAAATATACTGTGGTTTGGAGGGGTTGATTCCCCAACCCAATGCGGGAAACCGTCCACCCAATCCTGGGCTACCCGAATAACATCGAAATGATCATCGTGAAAAGCATAGCCTTTAGCGAAAAATGATGCTAACAGCCTGAGTAAAAAGGCTATGAGCAATATGACTTTTAAAGGATTGTCATCCCATTGTTTTTTCCACCAGGGAAGTTCCGCTGTCGCCAAATTCATAGGTTGAAGTTTTAAGCCTCGAATTTAATAAACCTTCGGTCAAAACTTCGCGAATAGGAATAGCTTATCGTTACTTACCGGCCCGGGCTGAGCAAATAGCAAGATAAAAGGTTATATGATGCTCAAGAATAACTTGTACGATTATACCGCTTAGTACACATCAAAAACCAGAATTAAACCATCGGATGAATAAAACATGAGTAAAACAATTACTGGTGTCCGAGAAAAGTTTTTTTGATTTGGAATCACTCGCTAAAAATACCCTTAAATTCCCTAAAGGGCAGTTCTTAATTACCTATCAACCTGGAGAAGTCGGGCATCCGCAGGCCTGTAACCTTCGAGCTACTGGGGCATAGATTTGCCGCAGCGTACAAGAAGGGGGTGAAGGGATAATACCCGTTGGTAGTATCAAAGAAAGCGTGGAAGACCCTAAAGCGCAAGCTGTAGGAGATCTCTAGAAAGACCAGGCCAATGAGTATTTTGGATCGATTCGAAAAGCTGGCCGAGGTGTGGAAAGGTTGGGTGAACAATTTTCGTTTGACGAATATTTTAGCCAAACTTAAAGCACTGGACAAGTGGCTGAGCAACCGGCTGAGATACTGCATCTGGCATGATTAGAAGAAACCTGAACGCAAGTGCAAGAACCTCATTCGATTAGGTATGGACCAGAACAGGGCATATGCCTACAGTAGGACTAGGATGGGAGGATGGGTTGCTGCCGAAAGTCCTATCGTGCGCACTACTATCACACTGTCCAGACTTAGAAGAAGAGGGTATGAGTCGATGCTTTCCTATTACCGTAAAACGATTCCTGAGATTCAATGAACCGCGTAGTACGCGACCCGTACGCTTGGTAGTGACGCCTGTGCTGAAGCTTCAGCGCAAGCATGTGAGAGGCGCACTCCATCAGTTATCACTGGTGGAGCCGTTTACTCGATTAGGTTTTCGTTTTACACTAAACGGAGATAAGTTTTTTATAATCATACTTTGCGTATTCTTTCGTCTTTTCCTCCTTAAGCTTAAGTAAATCATTTTTTACTTGTACTCTGTACCAGTATTCAGGCTTGGTGTGAGAAAAAGAACTGATTTTTAGAACTACGTCTGTGTTCAACTTTCTCTTACCCGTTAAATACATATGAAGATTACCGTCTTTCATTCCAAAGTATTCGGCCAATTCCTTTTTAGTAATTTTTAGAGCTTTCAAATACATTTTGACAAAGTCTAAAATTTCAAGAACTTCACTTTCGTCAACGTCATCTCTTTCTATGTAGTCTTCAAGTCTGTATTGAATACAGAGTAGTTTGTTCTGAATCTTTCTTTCTTTTGATTGTTTCTCGGAATGATCTTTAATGAACTTATTAATGTTCTTTAATTTTTCGTCATTCCATAAATCTTTGGGCAGTATTTCAATCTTTTTCATGCTCAAAATTTTAAATATTCATCAATAAGTTTTTCACTACCTTCAGGTACGATTATCATAGTGGTGGATTCACCGAGTCTTACTGCGTGATATTTGCTACCGTATAATTCCATAAGTTTCTTTTCATCTTCCACGTTTTCTTCAAGCACATCGAATGCCAAATAACCTTCTTTACCGCTAATAGAACTTTGTCTACTAGCAAAGGCAATCAAACAACCTGCAACTCTATCATACTTTCTGTTTTCACCTCTGTTATGTGGCGCAACTTCTACGAACGCCATATAATCTTGAAATTGATCTTCAGTATTTATAATCAAACAACCTTCTATCTGATCTGGAGTGTTGTTAGCAGTAAGTACATATGTCTTGGTATTCATTCTTTTTGAGTTTTTTCTAAAGTTGAATCTCCAACCATCTGTAATAGTAGGTAAGCCAGTCTTAATTCTTGCTTCAGTAATTTTAGATTTTACTTCAGTTTTAGTCTCATACTCAATGATTTTTACGTTCATTAATGTCTACACCTTTATACAAAGGTAGTAAATATTATACAAATTGTATAATTTTATTTTGAATAATACTAAATCCTGTATTGATTTTTTAGTAGTTACAATGTTGTTTTTTGGAGTATAATTTCGTCATATTACAGCAGTACAACTTTGAGTGGGCTTCAGAAATCAAATTAAAAATTCTAAACTCTACATTTCGGTTCAGATCTCCTATGAACGCCAATGTTTAGCTAAATTGCGTATGCTAAGGGGGAATCCATGAGAAAATTGAAAAATCATTAACTTTAGCCTGTAATTTAGCTATGACATAGTCCTCTCTAACACTGAAACCCAAAGAGGGTCAACACCCCCTGATTAGGGGGGCAGACGATCCGGAATGTGCATCTGGAGGGTCGTTCAATTCATCCAGACTAACTTTGTCGCGTACTGTGATTATACCACTCAATACATCCTTGAATAGAATGATGCTGTGGTTGGATTATTTTTCAAGAAGTAAACCGGCCAGTTGTTTGAGATTTATTTCTGAGATCTTCAAATCATATTTGGCCCGGTCGCGATTATTTTTTGCGTTTATAAGATTTACCTGGGCCTGTCTAAAATCTATGGCATTGATCTGCCCCAGGCCATATTGTCGCTTTGTACGCTCAAAGTTAGCCTGG